>VBCQ01000302.1 GCA_005882155.1 Betaproteobacteria bacterium | reverse complement strand
CCAGATCGCCGTGCTGGTGCGCGACGTCGAGTCGGCGCAGCGCGCCTACGAAGGCATCAGCGGTCGCATGACGCAGTTGACCCTCGAAGGCCAGAACACCCAGGCCAACGTGCGCTTGCTGAGCCCCGCGATCGAGCCGTACTACCCGTCGCGGCCGCGCGTACTCGTGAACATCCTCGGCTCGATCTTCGGCGGCTTGCTGCTCGGTGCGGCGGTGGCGCTGGGCCTCGAGTTCATCGATCGCCGGGTGCGTGACACCGACGACATGCTCGCGGTCGCTGGTGTGCCGGTGATCGGCGTGCTGCAGCCGGCCGAATCGAAGCTGCCGATCTTCCGCCGGTTGACCACCGGCCGGCCGGCGCCGCCGCGCCCGCCGATGCTCACGGCTCCAGGAGTGCGCTCATGAAGATGACCGTTTCTGTCGCCGCGAGCGCGCCGCGCGCCAATCGATCGATCGGCGCGATCCTGATGGACAGCGGGGTGCTGTCACCCGAAGACGCCGAGCGAATTCTGCTGTTCCAAAAGGAGCATGGCCTGCGCTTCGGCGAGGCGGCGATTCGCCTCGGCTTGCTGTCCGAAGCCGACATCCAGTTCGCACTGTCGCGCCAGTTTTCCTATGCCTACCTGCGCACGATGGGCGACAAGAAGCCGCTCAGCGACGAGCTGGTCGCGGCGTATCAGCCATTCAGCCCGCGGGTGGAGCAACTGCGTGCGATCCGCAGCCAGTTGATGCTGCGCTGGTTCGACAAGGCCGAGCAGCGGCAGGTGCTGACGGTCGTCGGCACCGAGCCCGGCGAAGGCCGCAGCTACCTTGCCGCCAACCTCGCCGTCGTGTTCTCGCAGCTCGGCGAGCGCACGCTGCTGATCGACGCCGACATGCGCCGGCCGCGGCAGCATGAGCTCTTCCTGCTGCAGAACAAGGTCGGGCTGTCGACGGTGTTGTCGGGGCGCTCGCGCGATGAGGCCATCATCCGCATCACCGACCTCGCCGGCTTGTTCGTGCTGCCGGCCGGTCCGGTTCCGCCGAATCCGCTCGAATTGCTGAGCCGCCTGAACTTCGACGAGTTCCTGATTCACGTGCGCGCCAGTTTCGACATGGTGATCATCGACACGCCGGCGCTATCGACCGGCGAAGACGCCGCGATGATTTCGGTGCGCACCGGCGCCGCGTTGGCGGTGGCGCGCAACGGGCAGACGCGGGTCGCGTCGTTCAATGACATGGTGCAAGGCCTGATGAATGCCGGAGTCGCGGTCGTCGGCTCGGTGCTGAACGAGGTTCCGCTGAAGAAGGCCGTGAAATGAGCTTCGTGCAGCCGAGGCTGGGGCGTGGGTCCGCCGCAGCCGCTGCCAACGTGCCATGGCTGGTGGCGCTGGCCGGCTTCGCTGCGATGTACCTTCCGGTGTACTGGTGGGCCGGCAACAGCATCTGGCAGACCGACGAGCAGGGCCACGGCGCGATCATTCTCGCGGTGCTGGTCTGGCTGTTCTGGACGCTGCGCAAGGAGATCGTCGGCGCGCCGACCGAGCCCGCGCCGGCGCTCGGCTGGCCGCTGTTCGTCTTCGGCCTGTTCGTTTACGTCGTCGGCCGCGCCTTCGATATCTCGATCCTCGAATTCGGCTCGCAGCTGTTCGTCGTGGCCGGAACGCTGCTGCTGTTGAAAGGGAAAAAAGCGCTCGCCGCGGCGTGGTTCCCGGTCGTCTATTTCATCTTCATGATCCCGTTGCCGGGGTTTCTGGTCGACGCGGTCACCGGGCCTTTGAAGCAATGGATCTCGGGCATCGTCGAAGTCGTGCTGCACGCCGTGGGCTATCCGATCGCGCGCACCGGCGTCATCATCAGCATCGGCCAGTATCAGTTGCAGGTGGCCGACGCGTGCTCGGGCCTGCATTCGATGTTCAGCTTGGCGGCTCTCGGGACGCTGTTCATGTTCGTCATGGGGCGCAAGAGCAGGCTGCACAACGCGATCATGCTGGCCTCGATCCTGCCGATCGCGTTTGCCGCCAACGTCATCCGCGTGATGGTGCTGGTGCTCGTGACGTATCACCTGGGCGATGAAGCGTGCCATCCACCCATGTCCCGCCTCACCACTTCACGCAAGAACGTCTTGACTCTTCACACCTAGGAGCCCGTCGGACTTGAACGCGCGCAAGCGCGGAAGCCGGGGCAAGCCAGCTCTGCTGGCATTCTCGGCGCGATAAACGTCCGATCGGGCGGCTGCGCGAGCGCTGATCGATCGACGCAGGCCTTGATGAGATGACCGCACAGGGGTTTCGGGTGGCAATGCCCGCGCATCATGCTGCCCTCAACACATGCAAGCGCTTGACGTTCCATGCCAGCGTCACCAGCGCCCACTCGCCCTGTGCCTTGTCCAGCCCGCGCATGGACATCGTGTCGGCCAGCATCGCCTTTACCTGCCCCAGCGACTGGGGTAGCGCGCTGAGCTCATCCAGTACGGGCAAGACTTCGCGCTTGTCGTTGGGGGCCTGGCTCACATGGGGGACGATGACCTCTGCTCAGCCAGACGCTGGATGACATCCCAGGAATTG
>VBCQ01000300.1:7091-8948 GCA_005882155.1 Betaproteobacteria bacterium | reverse complement strand
GATTTCGTCGTGCCCTACGGCATCCTCGCGCGCTCGGGCGCTGCCGACGTTCGAGCGCTCGGCCTCGAGCCCGGACCACTGAAGATGCGGCCTGCCGTGGTGATCGAGCCGCAGGCCAGCGTCGACGAATTCGACCAGCAGATGCCGCAAGGTGCCGACTACGTCATCGTCCCGGCCGTCGCGGTGGACAAGATCGACGACCGCCAACTCATTCAATGGCTGCAATCGCAAGCATCGAAAGGCGCGACGATCGTCAGCATTTGCGATGGCGCGCTCGTGGTCGCCCACGCCGGCTTGTTCAAGGGCCATCGCGCGACCGGTCACTGGGCGACGCAGGCGATGCGCGAGCGCGATTTCGCCGACACGCAATGGCTCACGAATGTGCGCTATGTCGACGATGGTGCTGTCGTGTCGGCGGCCGGCGTGTCCGCGGCAGTGCCGGTGTCGCTCGCGTTGGTCGAGGCGATCGCCGGGCGAGCGCGGGCGGCCGAGCTGGCGCAGCAACTCGGAGTCGCGCGCAGGACTGCGGACCACGACAGCGAACGCTTTCACATGGGATTCACCGACTACGTCACGGCCGGCCGCAACGGGCTGCTCTCGTCGCACGACGACATCGAACTGCCGATTGCCGAAGGCATTGACGAGCTCACCTTGGCCATCGTCGCCGACGCGTTCGGCCGCACGTTTCGCAGCCGGCCGTATACGTCGGCACCGACCACCGATCCGCTGCATACCCGCGGTGGACTGGTCGTGCGGCCCGATCGCGCCATCGACGCGCAACAGGCCACGCCGCACAAGACGCTGAGCTTGCCGAACATGCCGCTGGCGCAGGCGCTCGATGACGCGCTGGCCCAAATCGACCGGCTGTACGGCCGCGCGACCGGCAACTTCGTCAGCTTGCAATGGGAGTACGCGCGCTGACCTGCGAAGCGCTCAGCGAAGCGCCGACAACATCGCTTTCAACTGCTCGCGCAAGGCCTTGCGGCCGGCACTGTTCGTCGATCGCCACGCCGCGAGCGCGAGCTCCATGAACGCTGCTTCCGCGGCGCTTGGCGCCAAGTTCTTTCGCGGCTCATCGAGCCAGCCCGCCGGCCGAGCGCTGAGCTTGTCGATCTGCCGCGCCAGCTTGTCGCCGATCGGCCGCGACGATTTGATCTGACTCCACATGCTGGGCGAGATCTGAAGGGTGGCCGCAAAGGCCTGCTCCAATCCCTTCGGCGACGCGCCACTCGCAAGAGCGCTTTCGGCGTAGTCCTGAAACAGGGCGAGCACGTTCTGTTTTCGCGTGGCGGTGATGTCGGGCATGTTGTGTTGTGGATGCAACGGGTTCCACGCGATTGTCGGCGGGGGTTGACGCAGGCGTAAAGACTATTTACAGTGCGCCCCTCTCATCGCAAGACCGCTCGCAAGAGCACTGTTTGTTCGAAAGGCTCCATCGTGAAATCGCAGCACGCCGCCAGAACCCACCGACCCCAAAAGGGGCTGGTCGCGTTCGCACGTGCCGCGGCGATGAAGTCGCCGGGCATGTGCTTCGGATCGAGCTATTGGCTTGATCGGAACGAGGATCAGGTACATCCGGGAGAAGGAAGCGCATAGAAGCGCGCTCCTTCCCAGCTCTGTTCGCAGAGGCCCGGATTCCGAAAGGATCCGGGCCTTTTTCATTTCTGTTCCAACGGTCTGTGCATCGGCACGGACCGACGCTCTTTAAAAATTTGCTGCGAGACGACATCGGTACTGGCCGATGGCTTGTCTCGCAATTTGCGGATGTAGCTCAGCAGGCAGAGCGCGGCCACGCCATGGCCGAGGCCACGAGTTCGACACTCGTCATCCGCTCCACTTCGGCTGTGTCCATCCACT
>VBCQ01000300.1:0-7008 GCA_005882155.1 Betaproteobacteria bacterium | reverse complement strand
GTTCGTCTAGCTGGCGGAGGACACCACTCTTTCAAGGTGGGGAGGCGGGTTCGAATCCCGCACGCGATACCAGCAAACAGAAGCCCTCGTGGAGCTCACGCCTCGAGGGTGGAGATCGGCCGCAACGATTGGGCGGCGCCGGAGCCCGTGACCGGATGGAATTTTTTGTGAATGCCTCGTTAACTCAGCGGCCAGAGTGCCGGCCTGTCGAGTCGGAAGCCGCGGGTTCGACTCCCGCACGAGGCGCCAGATCAGATTGCCGAGATAGCTCAGCAGGTAGAGCGGCGCGTTGAAGGCGCGTGCGTCGGGGGATCGAAGCCCTCTCTCGGCACCAGCAATACAGAACCTCGTTAGCTCAGTTGGATTCAGAGCGCCGGTTTACGAAGCCGGAGGTCGCACGTTCGAGTCGTGCACGAGGTGCCAATTCATTTCCCCGATAGCGCAGATGGCAGAGCGCCTGGCTGTTAACCAGGAGGTCCGTGGTTCGAAGCCACGTCGGGGAGCCAGCTCATCGGATTGATCTCGTGTAGCTCAGTGGCAGAGCAGCGTCTCGATAAGGCGCAGGTCGGTGGATCGTTCCCACCCGCGAGAACCATTCCTGCTCCGTGTGGCGCAGCTGGCAGCGCGCGTGATGGCAGCGCGCGTGTTTCGGGAACACGAGGCCGCGGGTTCGAGACCTGCCACCGAGACCAGGCAGTGCGTGCACTTGGGTGTGACCGTAGCTTAATGGCAGAGCTGCGGGATGTGACCCCGCCGGTGCCGGTTCGACTCCGGCCGGTCACCCCCAAGCACATGCAATCTTCAACGCGTCGCGAACTCGAGCGGCAGAGTACCGGGCTCTTACCCCGGCGTGTCAGGGGTCGAGCCCCTGGCGACGCACCAATCACCAACCCCTCGTGGCGGAAATGGCATACGCACCGGTCTCGGAAACCGGAGCCCGCTGGGCATGTCCGTTCGACTCGGACCGAGGGGACCATTCACCTATTCATTCACCCCACCATCCGGCCGCGTCGCGAAGCGGGAGTCCGCTCACTTCGCGAAGCGAAGTTACGCGGACGCCAAAGGAGGCCACCCATGCACCACCACCACAGCCACGTGCTGCAACTCGACATCCAGGGCACGCCGCAGGCGTGGATCTCGCTCGAGCATGCGGCGCTGCACGTGGCGACGGACTCGGTGGCGTGGGTCGACGGCGAGGGTCCGATCATCGCGCTGCACGGTGCGTCGCGGGTCAATCTGTTCGACGTGGTGCCGGCCTTCAGCAAGGGCAAGCTCTTCCGTCGCGACCGCATGACCTGCGCGTACTGCGCTCAACGCTTCGGCGAGCGCGAGCTGCAGTGCGAACACATCGTGCCGGAGTCGCGCGGCGGCCGCTGGACCTGGATGAACCTGGTCACCGCCTGCGGTGTGTGCAACGGCCGCAAGGCCGACCGCACGCCGGAGGAAGCGGGCATGCCGCTCGTGTACCTGCCGTATGTGCCGAGCCGCTTCGAGGACTTTCTGCTCGAAGGCCGGCACATCCGCACCGACGTGCATGAGTGGCTGGCCGCGCGCCTGCCGAAGGGATCGCGCCTGAGCTGACGAGGCTCAGGCGCCAAAGAATCTGTCGTGAAACGCAAACGCTCACAGGTCAGGGGTTCGTGAACCCCGCCGGTGTGCGATGGCTGGGCGTAGCCCGTCGTCATCGCACATGCCGCGCCACCGGAAGCGATCGATTGGGTGATGAATCGGATTTCCCGCAAGGATCCGGGTTCGACTCCCGGCTTCACCGCCAACGTTGGCTAGCTCAGAGGGTAGAGCAACGCGCTGATAACGCGTCGGTCGCGGGTTCGATTCCCGCTCCAACTCCAAGAACGGTCGCAAGACCACCGCCGAACGTGAGCCGAAGGTGAATCGCCGCAAGGCGTGACACCCGACGCTCATCAGCGGCGGCCGCTCGTGCGTCGAGCACGCGGGGCTTCGTGTCCACGGCCAGCCGGGACGATCAGATCGTCGACGCGCACCGTGATACCCCGGCCCAGGCATTCGACGTCCGCGGCCGTTGCTGTAACGGCACCTGTTTGAACACACGCAAGACAAGAAGGAGAACCCCATGAACATCAAGCGTGTCACTGTGAAGAAGAACGAGCGCGGCATCCTGCTGCGCAATGGCGATTTCGAGCGCGTGCTGCAACCCGGCGCGCACTGGCTGTTCGACGGATTCGACGCCCTGCGCGTCGAGCTCTTCGCGCTCGAGCAGCCGGCGTTCACGCACGGCTTGGCCGACTACCTGATGGCCAAGGAGCCGGACGTGGTTGCCGCCGAGTTCGTGCGTGTCGAGCTCAGCGAAACGCAGGTCGGCCTCCGTTCCGAGAACGGCGTGCTCGTCGAGGTGCTCGCACCGGCGACCCGGCGCCTGTACTGGAGGGGCTTGGTCGACGTGAAGGTCGAGGTGATCGACATCGCCGCGTCGGCCGAAGTGCCGGCGCCGGTGGTCGCGCGCCTCGTGCAGACGCAGCTGCGCCAGCGCGCAGTCGCCGGCCTCGCCGGCGTGCTGCAGGTGCAGGTGAGCGAGCACGGCGCCGGCATCCTGTGGATCGACGGCAAGGTCGAGCGTTTGCTCGCCGCCGGTTCGTACGCGTTCTGGAAGTTCAACCGCAATGTCGCGGTCGAAGCCGTCGACCTGCGGCTGCAGGCGCTCGAAGTGACCGGCCAGGAGATCCTCACGCGCGACAAGGTCGCGCTGCGGCTGAACCTGTCGGCCACCTGGCGCTTCACCGATGTGCTCGCGGCCTACACGCAATTGCAGAAGCCCGCGGACCACCTGTACCGCGAGCTGCAGTTCGGCTTGCGTGCGGCGGTCGGCACGCGCTCGCTCGATGAGCTGCTGGAGAACAAGACGGTGATCGACGAGGTCGTGACCGCCCAGGTGCGCGCCAAGCTGTCGGACTACGGTCTGGCACTCGACGGCGTGGGCGTGAAGGACATCGTGCTGCCGGGCGAGATGAAGACCATCCTCGCCCAGGTGGTCGAGGCCGGGAAGTCGGCCGAGGCCAACGTGATCCGTCGGCGTGAAGAAACGGCTGCGACGCGTTCGCTGCTGAACACGGCCAAGGTGATGGAGGACAACCCCGTCGCCCTGCGTCTGAAGGAGCTCGAGACGCTGGAACGCGTGGCCGAGCGCATCGACAAGATCTCCGTGTTCGGAGGTCTCGACCAGGTGCTCAATGGACTCGTGAAGCTTCGTTGAGCACACCCCTGTTCGCGTTGTCATGACGCGGACAGGGCCCACTCAACAAGGACAACAGCATCATGAAGAACGAACAACTACCGGTGATCGAGATCAAGGTCAAGCAACCGCCGGTGCTATTCAGCAAGACGCAGGCGTTGATCGGCCAATTGGCCGAGCGCCTTGGCGGCCCGCTGGTCGCCTACTGGAACGGCTCACGCGGTTCGGTGTGCCACTCCGACGTGGTGGCGCTGTACCACGTGCTCGACCGGCTCGGCCATCACGAGACGATCTACTTGTTCCTCAAGTCGGATGGCGGCAGCGGCCAGGTGGCGTTGCGTCTGGTCAACTTGCTGCGCCAGCATTGCGATCGGCTGGTGGCCCTGGTGCCGCTCGAATGCGCTTCGGCTGCGACAATGGTCGCGCTCGGCGCCGACGGCATCCAAATGGGACCAACGGCATACCTGACTGCTGTGGACACGTCGCTCAACCACGCTCTCTCACCTGTGGATCGCGACAACGATCGCGTCAGCGTCAGCTTGAACGAGCTGCAGCGGGTGATCCGTCTGTGGCGCGGGCAACAGGGCGAGGACATGCCGGAGAACGCGTACAAGTCGCTGTTCCAGTATGTGCACCCGCTGGTGATCGGCGCAGTGGACCGGGCCGAGTCGTTGTCGATCATGCTGTGTCGCGAGCTGCTGGCCTACCACATCGCTGACGAGGCGAAGGCAGAAGCGATCTCGACGGCGCTGAACAGCAAGTACCCGTCGCACAGCTACCCGATCCTGCTCGACGAAGCAGTCAAGATCGGTCTGGATGCCGAGCGCATGCCCGCCGATGTGAACGCCTTGCTGCTGCAGCTGAATGCGTGCTACAGCGAGATGGGCCAAAAGGCGACGACCGACTTCGATGAGGTGCATGCGCACAGCAACGAGATCGCCAACATCTGGGAAGCGCAGGCGCGGCTTGAGCGCGGATGAATGCCGGCTGCTGGCGCTGCTTTGAAAGCGCGCTCGAAAATCGCTCGGTGCAACATTCAATTGCCGCTGAAACGCCACGCGTGACGGCGCCTTCCGTGCAAGGAGAACTCATCATGGAACCCAACTACATCCACGAAGACGTGCCCGGCGGCGTGCCGGTGAAGATGTGGACGCGCGGCGTGCCGATCGAGGACGAGGCCAAGCGTCAGCTGACCAACGCGGCGCGCCTGCCGATCATCTTCAAGCACATTGCGGCGATGCCCGATGTGCACTTCGGCATTGGCGCGACCGTCGGCTCGGTGATCCCGACACTCAAGGCCATCATCCCGGCGGCCGTGGGCGTGGACATCGGCTGCGGAATGATGGCCGCGAAGACGACGCTGCGCGCCGAGGACCTGCCGGACAACCTGGCGCCGCTGCGTTCGGCGATCGAGCGCGCGGTGCCGCATGGCCGTGCGCCTGGCGCGCGCGATCCGGGGGCCTGGCAGAAAGCGCCAGGCTCGGTCAACACGGCGTGGGCGCAGCTCGAGCCGGAGTTCACCGAGCTGTGCCGCGACTTCCCGAAACTCGCGAAGACCAACAACATCCAGCATCTCGGCACGCTCGGCACCGGCAACCACTTCATCGAGGTCTGCCTCGACGAAGCGGGCTTCGTCTGGTTCATGCTGCACTCGGGATCGCGCGGCGTCGGCAACGCGATCGGCACGATGTTCATCGAGCTCGCCAAGCAAGACGCGATGCGCAACAACGTGAATCTGCCCGACCGCGACTTGGCCTATTTCGAGGAAGGCAGCCGCTACTTCGTCGACTACGTGCGCGCGGTCGGCTGGGCACAGAAGTTCGCGGCCATCAACCGCGAGGTGATGATGAAGCGCGTGATCGAGGCCGCGAAGGCAGTGATCCACAAGAACTTCCAGAGCCACATAGAGGCGGTGAATTGCCACCACAACTACGTGCAGCAAGAACACCACTTCGGGGAAGACGTTTACGTGACGCGCAAGGGCGCGGTCAGCGCGAAGGCGGGGCAGCTCGGCATCATCCCCGGCAGCATGGGCGCGCGCAGCTACATCGTGCGCGGCAAGGGCAACGCCGAGTCGTTCGAGAGCTGCTCGCACGGCGCCGGCCGCGCGATGAGTCGCGGCGAAGCCAAGCGCCGCTTCACGCTCGCCGACCACCGCGCCGCGACCGAAGGCGTCGAATGCCGCAAGGACAAGGACGTGATCGACGAAACGCCGGCCGCTTACAAGGACATCGACGCGGTGATGGATGCGCAGCGTGATCTGGTGGAGGTGGTGCACACGCTGAAGCAGGTGGTGTGCGTGAAGGGCTGAGTGGCTCGAAAGGCTCGGTCGCTGAAGACCCATGTGGCGCAACGCACCAAGAGTCGACGTCGTTCAGCAATGCTGGTGCATCGCGTGTGCCGGCACAGCGAAATCGCATCAGCGCGGTGCGCAAATCTGCGCACTGCACCACGATTCCCTGTTTCGGCCCAGTCGCGTGCATCTGGCCCGCATCTTGCGAAATGCCGGTGCACACCTGGACCACCGCGCCGGCGCAGCGGCGCTGCACATCTCGAGGATTGAAATGGCTTACCTGGCTCCTTCTGAATTCGTCACCAAGATGGTCGACGCTGGCGAATCCAAGGTCTTCATGGCCACGCGCGACACCGTCATCCGGGCTTACATGGCGGGCGCGATCCTCGCGTTGGCCGCGGTGTTTGCGGTGTCGGTCAATGTTCAAACGGGCTATCCGATCATCGGCGCGGCGCTGTTCCCTGTCGGCTTTTGCATGCTCTATCTGCTGGGCTTCGATTTGCTGACCGGCGTTTTCGTGTTGACGCCGCTCGCGCTGATCGACAAGCGGCCCGGCGTCACGCTGCGCGGCGTGCTCAGAAACTGGTTCCTCGTCTTCGTCGGCAATTTCGCGGGTGCCTTCACCGTCGCATTTCTGATGGCGATCGTCTTCACCTTCGGCTTCTCGACCGCGCCCGACAAAGTCGGCAAGGTGATCGCCGGCATCGGTGAAGCCCGAACGCTCGGCTACGCGCACTACGGCGCGGCCGGCATGCTGACGCTGTTCGTGCGCGGCATGCTTTGCAACTGGATGGTCTCCACCGGCGTCGTCGGCGCCATGATCTCGACCTCGGTCACCGGCAAGGTCGTCGCGATGTGGATGCCCATCATGGTCTTCTTCGCGATGGTCTTCGAGCACTCCGTCGTCAACATGTTCTTGTTCCCGTCGGGGCTGCTGATGGGCGGCAACTTCTCGATCATGGACTACATGATCTGGAACGAGATCCCGACGGTGCTCGGCAACCTGGTGGGAGGTTTGACATTCACCGGCCTCACGCTTTATGCGACGCATGTGCGAACCGCGCCGAAGCGCTCGCTGCATGACGCGCCGGTGAGCACCGCGTCGGTCAAGCGCGCGTTGAGCTGAACGCCGGCCGACCCTGAAGAGCCTCGCACACGCACGAGGCGGTTGCGGCATGCACATGACTTCTGCCTTGAGGATCTCGGTCGGTCAGCATTCCGACAAGGGACGCAAGGCGGTCAATCAAGACTTTCACGGCGTCGCGCAGCCGAGCGAGCCGCTGCTGCGCACCAAGGGCATCGCCATCGCGCTGGCCGACGGTATCGGCAGCAGCGACGTGAGCCAGGTGGCGAGCGAGTTCGCCGTGATGGGCTTGCTCGACGACTACTACTGCACCTCGGAAGCGTGGTCGGTCAAGCGCTCTGTCGAGCGCGTGCTGGCCGCGACCAATGCGTGGCTGCATTCGCGCACACAACAAAGCCCGTATCGCGACAACCTCGACCGCGG
>VBCQ01000301.1 GCA_005882155.1 Betaproteobacteria bacterium | reverse complement strand
GAGACCCGGCAGTGCGCCGATCGTCGCCTTCAGCACCTTCGGCTGGTTGTTCACCGTGAACGCACCGAGCGCCCCGCCCAGAATGGCGAGCAGCTCGGTCGGCAAGGCGTGCAGGACCACGCCGATGTTGCCGCCGTGGACGATGTAGGCGCCGAAGATGCAGCCCAGTGCAACCACGTAACCAATGATGACGAACATGTTCTTGGGTGTTCCGAGTCGAGTCCCCACCGTCGGGTGGAAGGCTTACCTGCGGGTTTTATCGGCCCCCGACCCAGTCACTTGAGTTCGCGGAATAAAAAAGCGGGCCCCGAGGGACCCGCTCTGAAAGCACAAAGAATGTGCCAGGAGGAGACAAGCAAGAAAACCGTTTCCGGTAACTCCTATATCGGAGCAACCTGAAGGAACTTGAGCGATTAATTCAGGCCGGACCGAAGGCCCTATGTAATTGGCCAGGGAAGGCCTGAAGTGAGTCGCCTTCGCTGTGCAATTTCATAGGCACTTCGCTGCGGCGACTCAGTGCATCTGGATGCCGCCGGCCGCGCGCCCCTTGCCGGCACGCGCCGGCGGGTTGCACAGGCCGCACACGTAGTGCTTGGCGATCTCATGCGGATGGGTCACGAAGTGGCCGCCGCACTTGGAGCATTTGGTCATCGTCAGCATGCCGTTGTCGATGAACTTGACGAGGCGCCACGCGCGCGTCACCGACAGCAGCGCCTCGAGGTCTTGGGCCTTGGTCTGCTCGCTGTAGAGCTGGTAGGCCTTGATGACGGTGTCGATCTCGTCCATCTCGGCGACCTTGTTCAGGTACTCGTGGATGTTCAGGAACAGCGAGGCATGGATGTTCGGCTGCCAGGTCATGACCCAGTCGGTCGAGAACGGCAACTGGCCCTTGCTCGGCGACTTGCCTGAGACTTCTTTGTACAGACGCAGCAAGCGCTCGTACGACAGATCCGTTTCCGACTCCAGCACCTGCAGGCGCGCCCCGAGGTTGATCAGCGTGACGGCGCGCTCGATCTGCTTGGCTTCGGTGAGGATGCTTTTGGTGCGCATGCGTGTGTCTCCGGGAACTTGTTTCTCGACGCTCGTTCGGGCTGAATCACCACCCGTTCGGGCTGAATCACCACCCGTTCGGGCTGAGCTTGTCGAAGCCTGGGCCGAGGTTCGCACCGGCACTTCGACAGGCTCAGTGCGAACGGCATTCTTCCTATTCGTTTACGCCGCTTCCTGATGCCGCCCCGCCATCAGAATGCTCGCGTGCAACCGAGTCGTCGTCTCGTTGGCGGCCTTGCCGTGGTTGGTCAGCAGGCCCCAGACCAGGTCGTCGTCCATGCGGAAGCGGCATAGCAGCGTGTTGCCCGATGCGATCTTCATCATCTGACCCGGGCTCAGCAGCGCGATCAGCGCGGCGCTCTCTTCGCTGATACCCAGGCGGTACAGCGCCTGCTCGCGGTCGGCGCGGATGAGGCTTTGCGCCAGCATCAGGTACGACAAGTTGGCTTCACGGATTTCGGTCAGGATCTGGTCGGCGTTCATTCGTTACTCCGGTCGGTTTTGCTGCTGTCTGTCGATGTTGTTGGGCGTTGGGACTTGTCTCAACGTGAAACGGATTGTGAAAGGGCGAGCAAAGCCGAAACATCAGGTCAATTCTGTGGCTTGAGTCCAGGTTCTTCCATCCTCGCAGTCAGATCAATTCCTACACGCTCGACGCCGAACGGACGGCAGTGTGCAAACAATTGCGCGGGAATTGGCTGATTGCTCGGCCTTTTGCATTCGGGCACGTCGCTCATCATCGGCGCATGCCCAATCCTCAATCCGCCGTGCCAGCGCCATCGCTCATCGTCATCAGCGGCGGGCAACGCAGCGCTGCACCATCGCCGCGTCCCGAGTCGCAGACCCGGCTGCTGAAGAGCCTGCCCGCTGCATCGCGCGTGCTGCAGATCGGCGCGCTCGACAGCGCGTTGGAGCGCGACCATCGACGCGCCCACCCGGCCTGCGAATGGTTCGCCTGCAGCGCGCTCAGCGACGCGGTGCAAGGACCTTTCGATCTCATCGTGCTGCCCGACGGGTTGCACGACATCGCCGATCCGCTCGCATTGCTGCGCGAGCTGGCCCGCGTATCGGGCGAGCAAACGACGCTGGTCATTGCGGTGACCAACCAGGCCCGCCTTGCGATGCTACGGCGCTGGGTCGAAGGCGACCTCACCGACGCTGACACTGGAGCGCTGGCGCAGCCGCATCTGCGTTACGCGTCGGCCGCGTCGGTCTACAAACTGCTGATGGACGCCGGCTGGATGCCGCATCTCGCCGATGCGTCTCCCGCTTCGGTATCGAATGATGCGTTCAGCGCCGCGACCTGGGCGATGACCGACGCGCTCGCGATTCCGCGTGCCACCGCACAGCGAACACTCACCACCGAGCAGCTCGTCATTCATGCGCAGCGCCGCTTCGACGCGAGCCCCGTCGACACCGGCCGCGCGCGATTCGCCGTCGTCGTACCGACCACGCGCGAGAGCCAGCTGCGGCTGAACGTCGAGCATTCGCCGGGGCTGCAGGAGGTCGATGCGCGCATCGTCTCGTGCCGGCATGCGACGAGCCCTGCAGATGCGCTTGCGCGCGCGCTCGAGCATTGCAGCGAAGACTGGGTGCTGCTGTGCCACCAGGACGTGTATTTCCCCGCCGGCTTCGGTGCGCAATTGCAAGCCGTGCTCGCCGCGGTGCCCGACGCCGAGCGCGACCGCACGCTGATCGGCTTTGCCGGCATCGGCGTCAACGCGCAGACCCATGGCTACGACAAGGCCGGCTTCGTCATTGACCGGCTGCACCGCTTCGACCACCCGGTGTCGGCGGCGGCGGTGTCGATCGACGAGTTCGCGGTCGTGCTGTCGCGCCGCTCGGTGCACCGCATCGACCCGCAGCTCGGCTGGCATCTGTGGGCCACCGACCTGTGCCTGAGCGCGATTTGCACCCACCAGGTGTTTGCGCGCATCGTGCGCTTGCCGGTGTTCCACAACTCGGTCAACGACTATCGATTGCCGCAAGCGTTCTACGACTCGGCGGCCACGCTCGCTGCGAAGCACGCGAGCTTCGGCCCGATCACGACGCTGTGCGGAACGATAGACGCCGATTTCCTGACGCCGGCGCGACGCGCGGCGCCATAACTCGCCCGCGTTTCGCGGCCTTTTCCCCCGATTGCCGAGACAATAGCCCTGGCAAGCTGGGAACCCTTGCGAGCGCGAAAGCCACCATGCCCCAATGCTGCATCTGCCAACAGACCGTCGAGCGCTGGTCGCCGCACCCGCACATCGAGCAGCGCAGCGAGTTCATGACGATGATGGAGACGGTGGGCTCGGACCTGTCGATCTATCAGTGCCCGGCCTGCCGTTGCAACGACCGCGATCGCCATCTGTGGCTGTACATGAGCGCGGTCGGCGTGACGCAGCAGATCCGCGGCGCACGCGTGCTGCACCTCGCGCCCGAGGCGCACTTGGAGCGCCTGATCGAAGCGCTGCAGCCACAGCAGTACGTGCGCGGCGACCTGCACCCGACGCGTGCGCACCACCTGAAAATCGACGCCGAGCAGTTGCAGTTCGCCGACGCCAGCTTCGACCTCATCATCTGCAACCACGTGCTCGAGCATGTGGCCAACCCCTTGCGCGCGCTGGCCGAGTTCCACCGCTGCCTGCAGCCCGGCAGCGTACTGATCGCGCAGACGCCGTATGCGCCCAAGCTGATGAAGACCTTCGAGGTCGACGCTCCGGTGACGCCGCAGTTCGCCAAGCTCTTCTACGGGCAGGAAGATCATGTGCGCCTGTTCGGCGCCGACATCGTCGACTACTTCCACGCGGCCGGCTTCGCCGGTGAGCCGCTGGCGCACGACACCGTGCTCGCCGGCATCGACCCGCAGGCCTACGGCTGCAACCGGCGCGAGCCGTTCTTCGCGTTCGCGCGAACCGGAGCAGCGCAATGACGCTGATCACCACGCTGATCCCGGCCTACAAGAAGGACTACCTCGCGGAGCTGTTTCTCGGCCTGCGCCACCAGACTTGCAAGGACTTCAAGGTCATCCTGTCGGACGACAGCCCCGACGACGAGATCACCCGCCTGATCCGCGACGGCCACTACGCGGCGCTGCTGTCCAAGCTCGACCTCACCGTGGTTCGCGGCCCGAAGAACGCACGCAAGAACCACCAGCAGCTCCTCGATTTGTGGGGCGGCAAGACGCCGCTCGTGCACTTCAACCTCGACGACGACCTCATCTACCCCGACTTCTATCGCGTGCACGCTGCCGCCCATGCACTCGGCGGCTATGCGGCGAGCGTGAGCCGACGCTGGCTCAGCGGCAGCGACGGCCGGCCGTCGATCGACTTGCCGATTCCCGACTTCATCGCCGAGCCGAACCAGCGCATCGTCGACATCGACACCGCGGGCTTGTTCGGCAGCACCGTCGCGGTTTGCGAGAACTGGCTCGGCGAACTCTCGAACATGGTGCTGTCGGTCGACGGCGCGCGCCACTATCCGCAGCCGCCCGCCGACGGCGTGTCGTACTACGGCCTGCTCGACATCGGCCTGCTGCTCGACGCGTCACGCCATCTGCCGATCGCGTTCATCCACGATCATCTGAGCGTGTTCCGGCAGAACCCGCAGCAGACCACGCACAACGTCAAGTCGCACGGCGGCCGCGTCGCCTTCCTGTGCTGGGTGACCTATGCGCTGGCGGCGTGGAAAGAGCAGCGCATCAGCGCCGCGCAAGCGGTGCAGGCGGTCGGGATCGCGACGCGCCGCATCATTGCGCACTACGCCGACGACGAGATCATGGCGGGTTACCTCGATCTGCTCGAAAAGAACTCGAGCGGGCTGGAGCAGCTGCACGCTGCGTTCGCGCCGTTCTGGACTCGCTTGCTCGCGAGCAACATCGGCACGCGGCCGAGCACAGCGCAGCCCGACGGCGCCGCAGCCGGCACCGCGCGCGAAGCCCTTGCGGTCTGAACGGAGTCTGCGATGAGCGCGCGCCAACCGATCTACGTGACGCAGCCGGAGCTGCCGCCGCTGGACGAATTCCTGCCCTATCTGCAGCAAATCTGGGACAGCCGGGTGCTGACCAACGGCGGCCCGTTCCACCGCCAGCTCGAAGCCGCGCTGTGCGAGTTCCTCGGCGTCAAGCACATCTCGCTGTTCGCCAACGCGACGATCGGCCTGGTGACGGCATTGCAGTCGCTGCGCATCACCGGCGAAGTCATTACGACGCCCTACTCGTTCGTCGCGACCGCGCATTCGCTGCTGTGGAACGGCATCAAGCCGGTGTTCGTCGACATCGATCCGGTGACGCTCAACCTCGACCCGGCGAAAATCGAAGCCGCCATCACGCCGCAGACCACCGCGATCATGCCGGTGCATTGCTACGGCAACCCGTGCGACGTCGAAGCCATCCAGCAGATCGCCGACATCTACAACCTGAAGGTGATCTACGACGCGGCGCATGCCTTCGGCGTGCGCCGCCACGGCGACAGCGTGCTCAATCACGGCGACCTGTCGGTGCTGAGCTTTCACGCCACCAAGGTGTTCAACACCTTCGAGGGCGGCGCCATCATCAGCCCCGACGCGCGCAGCAAGCAGCGCATCGACCACCTGAAGAACTTCGGCTTCGTCAATGAAACGACTGTCGTCGCGCCGGGAATCAACGGCAAGATGAGCGAGTTCAACGCGGCGCTCGGCATGCTGCAGCTGAAGCACATCGGTGCTGCAGTGGCGCGGCGCTGCGAGATCGACGCGCTGTATCGGCGCCTGCTGGCCGGCATCGCCGGGATTCGCTGCACGCCCAAGCCGGCGCACACGGTGTCGAACCATGCCTACTTTCCGATCCTCGTCGACGCGGAATTTCCGATCAGCCGCGACGCGCTGTACCAGGCGATGCGCGATGCCGATGTTTACGCGCGGCGCTATTTCTATCCGCTGATCTCCGACTTTCCGATGTACCGCGGCCTGCCGTCGGCGAACCCGACGAATCTGCCGGTCGCGCGCGATGCTGCCTCCAAAGTGATCTGCCTGCCGATGTACCCCGCGCTGCACGACGAGCAGATCGGCCGCGTCGCCGAGATCATCGCGACCGCGTCGCGCCAGCAGCGCGGCACGCCGCCGCTGCATCTCGCTGCAGCAGCTTGAACCGAGATCAGTCGAGCTGCAGCGAACGCAGCTTGAAAATCGGCCGGTTCATGAACTCGCCGATCGCATCGTTGCGTGCGATGTTGGCCGCGTTGACAGCCTCGTAGTCACGCGTCGCCGGATCCGGTACGACGATCTCGCCGACGCTCCAATGGCCTTCGACGCCGCGCTGCACGAACTCGATCAGCGCGGACTTCTGCCCGCCGGCGAACAGCGGGGTGCGAACGTCGCCCTTCCAGTTGAAGCCGACTTGCAGCATCAGCACACGCACCGTGGCCGCCATGCGGTTGACGCAGGCGAGCATGTGGCTGCGCGCCTCGTCGAGGCTGAGCGCGGCGTCGCCGAAATCGTCGCCGAGGTGATGCACGACGTTGAGGCAGAGGCACACGTCGAACACCTCGCTCTCATCGCCGGTGAAGTCGAAATACGCGTGGCGCACGTCGATGCGCTCGCCGAGGCCGAGCCGATCGGCGCTCGTGCGGATGAACTGCGCATGCTGCGCGTTGCCTTCGTAGCAGCGCACCCGATGCGCGCCCCGCTCGATCGCGCCAAAGCTGAAGTAGCCGGTGTTGGCGCCGATATCGAGCACGCTCGCGCCCTGTAAGCTCAATGCGCGAGCGAAGTAGCGCTGGCGCTCGACCTCGAGCTTGCCCGCCGGCATGTCGGTGGCATCGCCGAGCAGCGGCGCGAGCATCGGGTGGACGAGCTGGTAAGACGAATGCTTGCTGCGCTCGCGGTACAGCGAAGCGAGCGAAGGAGAGGTCGGGGTGTTCATCGCAATGGATTCCAGCGGTCAATGGCAATCGTGCAGCCGCGCCGTGTCGGCACCGGCGTAAATGTCGTGCTCGCGCAGCAGCCGTTCGACCTGCGTGAGGCCCTCGGCACTCGGATAGCGCTTGAGGCCGGACTGGCGCGCGCCGAAGGCCCAGGCATAGTGGCCCGCGCGGCGCGCATCCACTTGCAGCGCGGCCCGCGGCGCGCAGCCGTGGTCTTCGGCAAACAGCGCGAGCAATTGCGGGCAGTGGTCGAGTGCGAGCTGCAGCGGCCCCCAGAACCTGGGGTTGATTTCGATGTAGTGAAAGCCGCAATCGTTGTGGATCAATTCGATCATCAGCGGGCCGTGATGGCCGAGCCCGGCGATGTGCGACAGCAGCGCGTCGGCGTCGAAGCCCGGGTTGTCGCAGGCGCGAGCCAGAACGATCGACTTGCCGCCGGATTGCTGCAGCAGGTTCTCCTGCCAGTACGACGCGCGCCGCCCGCTCTTCGCGAGGTAGGCGCACAGGTAGTAACTTTGCCCGACGACGTAGTCCTGCGCGAAGTAGGCGTCGGCGTCGATGCCGGCGAGTGCAGCGTCGAGCTCCTCGCGCGTTCGGCACAGCATCGGGTACAGCACCTTATTGCGATCTACATTGGCCTTCGGCTTCAGCACGCAAGGCGGCTGCAGCGCGTTCATCGGCATCGCCTGCGGCATCCGCAAGCCGGCGACATCGACCAACGCCACCTGGCTCGCGAGCTTGCTCGTCAGCCGGTGGTAGACCGCCTTGTCGGGCAGTCCGATTCGAAGCCGCGTGCCGGCCAACTCATTGCGATGCCGCAACACGAAGTCGTTGATGAACTCGGTCGTCGGGCAATAGATGAGCGGCATCGGCGCACTGTCGGCGATCTGGCGCAGCAGCGCGACGCTGACGATCGCATCGAGCCGGTCGAAGATCACGCGGTCGCGGTAGGCGGTGCGATGAATCGCGTCGTTGCGGCCGGCCGCGACGATGACGAACGCCAGCCCGGCGCGCTCGAAGAAGCGGCACAGCGTGACCACGGCCCGGTCGTTGTGGCCGGAGAACAGAAGAAAGGCCCGGGCCATCGACAGCACTGAACTCAGTCGATCGCGACGTTGCCCGCGTCGCTGATGGCCACTGCGTCGGAGGCCGGCAAGTCGTCGTCGACACCGCCGAAGTCGGGTCGCATCGCGCGCGCGACCGTGCGCTCGCGCGCCGTCGTCTCGATCTTGCGCAAGGTCACGCGCATGAACGCGGCGGCGTCCTTGTTGCACTGGCGAAGCTGCGCGTCGAGCCAGCTCGAGCTCGCGATCTCGAAGCGGTGGGTGAACCAGCCGAGGTACCAGAACCAGTCGGTGTAGTAGACCCACGAGTTCTCGTTCAGCGCGCGCAGATGCGTCGGGTCCTGCCATGCGGTGAGCGCTTTCTCGTACGGCACCTCGATCTCGAACTCGCCGCCGTCCTTCAACAGCGCGAGCACGTTGCTCATCAGCATCGGCAGGTCGGGCACATGCTCGAGCACGTTGTTGGCGTAGACGCGATCGATGCCGCCCGCCTCGAGCTGCGCCGTGCCGCCGAAGCGGGTCGGCAGCAGCATCGGCAGCGTGATCGGCTGTGCGAGGTCGAGCACCGCGTCGGGCTCGGCGCGCTCGAGCACGTCGACGTTGAGCCAGCCGGCCTTGTAGTCCTTGCCCGACCCGAGGTTCACCTGGCGCGGCTGCCACGGCGCGCTGCCGCGCGTGCGGCCATGCGCCTGGAAGAACCCGACGGCAAACGCGAGCAGGTCCGCATACGGCTCGAGCGGATCGTGCGCGCGCCACGCCGCGAGCTTGGCGCGCGCGGCGTCGTAGTACGCGGGCGTCTTGAACATGTCGCGGCAGAAGGCCCCGACCCCGCTGTCGGTCAACCAGAACACCGCGTCGTCGAAGGCCGGGGGCGGCAGCGTGGCCGCGCTGCGCTCGGAGATTACCGGCGTGCCGAGCGACAGGCAATGGAACGCACGCACCTGCTCGAAGCGGCTGCTCTCGTAGAAATGACAGTTGATCACCGCCTTCGCCTGGCGGATGAAATGGTCGCGCTCGGCATCGTAGATCGCATGGTCGAACATCGACACCTGCAGGCCGTGCGATTCGACACGGTCGATGAAAGCACGCCGCCGCGGGTTCATGCTGCCGAAGAACAGCAGATCGATCGGACGGTCTTCGAGCGCGCCCGCGAGGCCGTCGTCGAGATACGGCGCGTGCAGGAACGGCACCACCGGAACGTCGGCGGGGTCGCTGCAGTAGGTGCCGATGTTGGCCGCGTCGTAGTCGATCACCGCCGAGCTGCGCAGCAGCTGCAGATAGTCGGCGCTGACGTTGGCGCCGCCGGCACCGAGTTGCTCGAGGTTGAAGAACAGGCAGGCATGACGGCGCCGCCAGGCGGCGGGAAATCCGAGATGCGCACCGAAAACGATGTTCACCGCGTCTTCGCGCAAGCGGTTCTTGCCGAGCGTGACCTCGGCCCCCATGCGTCGAAACTGCCAGCGCACATAGCGCGCGGTATCGACGAAGGCCAGCGAGTGGACATAGCCCGCGGGTTGCATGATGGCGATGTGCACGGGGGGCAGCGAACTCATGGAGGCCTTTCGACAATGGGTCGGCTGATGCTATCGGCGCACCCCGGAAATGAACGCGGCGAAAAGCGCAGGGTTCGCCCGTCAGATCGCGCTCTGGCTCGCTTCGAGATGCGCCGGCGGCAAGCCTTGCGCCGCGCGATCGGCCATGCGCAGCAGCAGCGCCTCGTAGTCGCGCGCATAGCGATCGGTGTCGAACAAGGGCAGCGCGAGGCGCTTGTCGTCGAGGTGGCGCTGCAGCGCGCGCAGGCGCCCCCGCTCACTGGCCAAGGCCACCGCCGTGGCGACATAGGCATCGGCGCTGTCGCACACCAGCTCGTCGAGCTCGCAGGCACGCAGCAGGCTCGCGGCGACGCGCGACGCGAAGGTCGCGCCCGGCAGCGTGAGCACCGGCACGCCCATCCATAACGCTTCGCTGGCAGTCGTGTGCGCGTTGCACGGCCAGGTGTCGAGGAACAGATCGGCGCAGCGCAGGCGCGCAAGGTGAGCGTCGAGCAGCAGCTTGGGCGCGAACACCACACGCGACGCCGCCACGCCGCGCTGCGCCAGCTCACGCAGCAAGTTGGCCTCGGCCTGCGGGTTCCACGCCAGCATCCACAGAATCCCGCCGGGAGCGCTGCGCATGACGCGCGCCCACGCGTCGAGCACCTCGGGCGACAGCTTGTACGACTGGTTGAAGCAGCACAGCACCAGTGCGTCTTCGGGCAAGCCGCAGGCCGCGCGCCCCGGCGACGCGGGCCGCGCGCGCTGCCGGTCGTTGGGCTGGTACGAGCACGGCATCTGCGCGATCTTTTCGCTGAAGTGCGCGGCGTGCGCGAGCGGCGTGACCACCGCGTCGCCGATCACGTAGTCGACGTAGTCGGCACCGGTCGTGCCGGGAAACCCGAGCCAGCTCACCTGCACCGGCGCCGGCCGCGCGGCCAGCAGCTCGAAGCGGCTGTCGCGCGTATGGCCCTTCAGGTCGACGAGGATGTCGATGCCGTCGGCGCGAATGCGCTCGCTGGTGGCAGCGTTGCCGAGGTTCGTCACGTCGACGAAGTGGTCGCAGGCGGCCATCACGCGAGCGCGCAAGGCCGAACCGTCGTCGCGGCTGTGCGAATACAGAAAGACCTCGAAGCGGCTCGCGTCGCGCCGCTCGAGCAACTCGGCCATCAGCATCGCCGTGGCGTGGTTGTAGAAGTCGCTGGACAGATAGCCGAGGCGAATGCGGCCCGGCGCACGCTGCTTGGGCAAGGCCGGCAGGCGCGGCATGGCGTCGCCGAGCACCGTCGCGCGCCAGCGGCCGACACTCAACTGCTCGGCGGGCGTGCAGTCGACCGCCAGGAACGCGAACGGGCTCAGCAGCCCGCCGCCGGCCGCGTCGTGCAAGGTGCTCGCGGCCTGGCGCAATGCGCGCGTGTCGTCGGCCAGTTGCTCCCACTGGCAGGCTTGGCGGCTCTCTTGCACCAGCAACGCGAGCGCGAGGATGCGCACGCCGCCATCGTCGAGCGTCACCGCGGTGCGAAAGCACTCCGCCGCCTCCACCTTCATGTTCAGGTCCTTGAAGGCGAGGCCCATGTGGTAGTGCACCAGCGGGTTGTCGATCTTCAGCGCGAGCGCCCGGAAGAAGACGGCGATCGCGTCGCGCAGGCGGTCGCTGTGCAGCAGCGCCACGCCGTGCGCAGCCAGCAGGTCGTGGTCGCGCGGTGCGGCCGGGTCGAGTTGTTCGAAGCAGGTCACCGCCACGGCGTAGCGGTACTGCTTGAACATGCACTCGGCGAGCAGGCGGGCAGCGAGCACGCAGCTGCGGTCGAGGTCGAACGATTTGCGTGCCGCGTCGGCAGCGGCCGCGTACCGCTCGAGGCGGGCGTGCGCGCGCGCGAGGTTCAACCAATAGATCGATTCGAGCGGCGCCAGCGTCGTGGCGCGGGCGAATTCGCACACCGCCGCCGGCCAGCGCTGCACCTTGCCGTGCGCGACACCGGTCTTCCAGTGCTGCTGTGCGCGCTGGGCATGGCGTGCGGCGGGTTGCGGTTTGTGCATGGCTGGCGCGACGGCTGAAGGGCGGGGTCGGCACAGTCTAGGCAGCGCACGCGCGCGCCATGCGGCAAGAAGACAGGCGAAATCTGTCCACTTTTCAACATCTCGTGAACAGATGCGCGATTGGCGGCATGCAATCCGTCGATAAGCGGTGTGCAACACGCTCAAGTTCGACGATCACGGGTCGAAAAGACTTCCACGTCCCTCATCTCCGGCATTTCTGGGGCAACGGCTCGGTGTCATTGGCATCGAAGTTTTCAAGATCGTTTAGGAGCTTCACATGTCTCAGACCATCAACACCAACATCGTTTCGCTGAACGCGCAACGCAACCTCAACATGTCGCAGCAATCGTTGGCGACGTCGATGCAGCGCCTGTCCTCGGGCCTGCGCATCAACTCGGCGAAGGACGATGCGGCCGGCCTGGCGATTGCCGAGCGCATGAACGCCCAGGTGCGTGGCATGAACGTCGCGGTGCGCAACGCCAACGACGGCATCTCGCTGGCGCAAACCGGTGAAGGCGCGCTGGCCAAGGTCGGCGACTCGCTGCAGCGCATGCGTGAACTCGCGGTGCAGGCTCGCAACGCCACCAACAGCGACTCCGACAAGGACTCGCTGAACAAGGAATTCTCCCAGCTGCAGTCGGAAGTGACTCGCGTGCTCGGCGGCACCTCCTTCAACGGCAAGCACATCCTCGGCAGCGATGCCGCGACGCTGGACTTCCAGGTCGGCGCCAACA
>VBCQ01000298.1 GCA_005882155.1 Betaproteobacteria bacterium | reverse complement strand
CGATACCGCGCGGCTCAAGCGCGTGATGCGCGACGGCCATCTGCAGGCGCTCGCAGTCACCGCGTCGAGCTACGGCTCGGGCATGCACGTGACCTTCTACGACGCAGTGAAAGACATCGTGCCGTGGACGCGCTCGCAGCGAATCGCCGTGCGCTGCGACATCAGCGTTCCGCATTTGCTCGCGTCGTCGGCGATTCCTTTCGTGTTCCCGGCCCAACCACTGAACCTGGAAGGCCATATCGAATACTTCGGCGACGGGTCGATGCGCCAGTCGGCGCCGATCTCGCCGGCCGTGCACCTCGGCTCGCAGCGCATCCTCGTCGTCGGCGCGGGACGCATGCACGAGCCCGCCGGCGAGCGCGTGGGCAGCAGCGAATACCCGAACCTCGCGCAGATTGCCGGTCATGCGCTGTCGAACATCTTCCTCGATGCGTTGGCGGTCGATGTCGAGCGCCTGCAGCGAATCAACAGCACCTTGTCGCTGTTGCCTGCCGAGGCGCGAGCGATGACGAGCTTGCGGCCGATCGACGTGCTCGTGATCGCGCCGAGCCAACGGCTCGACGACATCGCGGCCAAGCACATCGGCAGCTTGCCGGTGCCAATCCGCGCATTGCTGCGCGGTGTTGGCGTGCAAGGGCGCGGCAACGACGTGCGCGGTGCGGCGCTGGCGAGCTACCTGCTGTTCGAGTCGCCGTACACGCGCGAGCTGGTCAAGCTCGGCAAGCGCGACACCTTCGCCCGGCGCGACGAGGTCATGGCCTTCTTCGGCTGGCGACCGCGCGTCGCGACGGCGCCGATGGTCCCGATGGTCGACACCGATTTCGTCCCGATATGAACAACGCCCCGCGATGCGGGGCGTTGTGCGCGTCGAGAGGCGAAGCTGCGATTACTTCTTGGCGGCCTTCGCGTCGGACGCTTTCGAGGCGGCCGGCTTCGACGCTGCAGGCTTGGATGCTGCCGCCATGGACGCCGCCGGCTTGGACGCTGCGGGCTTGGCCGCAGCGGCCGTGTAGGCAACGCCGTTGACCGTCAAGCCCTCGGCCGAGAGCTTGGCGGCGCTGCCCGGGCCGACGCCCTTGACGCGCCCGACGAGATCGTTCCAGTCCTTGAACGTGCCTTTCTTGCGCTCGTCGAGGATCTTGGTCGCGATGGCCGGGCCGATGCCCTTGATCGCTTCGAGCTCGGCCTGTGTGGCCTTGTTGACATCGACGGAGGCTGCGAAAGCGAGTGCAGTGAACAAGGCCAGCAAGGTGGCCACGAGAGTCTTGAACATGAGGTGTCCTTTGAACGGAAGTGGATCCGGACCGATTCAACGGGCCGCGACGCGATGCAGTTGACGCGCCGCGCGGCTCTCAGGTCTGACGGTCGAGCCACGTCACATAGCGCTGCACGCCGCTCGCCACGTCGGCGAAGGCATGCTGGCAGCCGACGGCGCGAAGCCGCGTCAGGTCGGCCTGCGTGAAGCACTGGTACTTGCCGACGAGCGCAGCGGGAAACGGGGTGTACTCGATCAGCCCTTGCTGCACCAGCTTGCTCAACGGCAGGGCCGGTTCGCCCTTCAGTGCGCGCGATGCGTTGACGGTCGCAAGCGCCACGTCGTTGAACGGCTGCGCGCGCCCGCTGCCGAGGTTGAAGATGCCGCTCGCCTGCGGGTTCTGGATGAACCACAGGTTGACCGCGACCACATCGTCGACGAAGACGAAGTCGCGCGATTGCTCGCCCGCCGCATAACCGCCGTAGTCGCCGAACAGCTTGACGCGGCCGGTCTCGCGAATCTGACTGAAGTGATGGAAAGCGACCGACGCCATGCGGCCCTTGTGCTGCTCGCGCGGACCGTAGACGTTGAAGTAGCGAAAGCCCGCGATCTGCGTACCGGCCGCCGGCAACGCGCGGCGCACGACGTTGTCGAACAGTAGCTTCGAGTAGCCGTAGACATTGAGCGGCTGCTCGAACACCGGCTCTTCGCGGAACGATGCGCTGCCGCCGTAAGTCGCTGCCGACGACGCGTACAGCAGCCGCGTGCCCTGGGCCTGGCAGGCGTCGAGCAAGTCTTTCGAGCAGCGGTAGTTGGTGTCGAGCATGTAGCGACCGTCGTGCTCCATCGTGTCGGAGCAGGCGCCTTCATGCAGCACGACATCGACATGGCCGAACTCGCCCTTCGCGAAGCGCGCGTAGAAGTCGCTGCGATCGAAGTAGTCGCTGAGTTGCGCGCCGAGCAGGTTGCGGTACTTGGGCCCATCGGTCAGGTCGTCGACGGCGATCACGTCGTCGATGCCGACGGCGTTCAGGCCATGCACGAGGTTGCTGCCGATCATCCCGGCCGCACCGGTCACGACGACCTTCATTCGAACAACTCCTCGTAACTGACGGCGGCGGTGCCGAACTTGCCGACGACGATGCCGCCGGCGCGATTAGCGATCGGCATCGCGTCGCGCAAGGAGAGGCCGCTCGCGAGCATCGCCGCCAGTGTCGCGATAACGGTGTCGCCGGCTCCCGTGACGTCGAACACCTCGCGTGCCTGCGCCGGCACCTGAACATGGCCGGCATCGTCGAACAGCGACATGCCTTCCTCGGAGCGCGTGAGCAGCAGACCGGCCACGCCATGCTGCCGCCGCAGCGCCTGTGCACGCTCGTGCAGTTGCGCTTCGCCGCTCCAGCCGCCGATCACCTGCGCCAACTCGGCGCGGTTCGGCGTAATGACGGTGGCGCCTTCGTAGCGGCTGTAGTCGTGGCCCTTGGGGTCGATCAGCACCGGCTTCTTCGCGGCGTTCGCGAGCTCGATCATGCGTGGGATGTGCGTGAGGCCGCCCTTGCCGTAGTCGGAGAACAGCACCGCGTCGTGAACCGGCAGCGCTTGCTCGTAGCGGCTCAACATGCCGGCCAGCACCTCGTGGTCGGGCAGGTTCTCGAAGTCGACGCGAATGAGCTGCTGCGAGCGGCCGATGACGCGCAGCTTGACGATCGTGTAGAGCTGCGGGTCTTCTCCGAGCACGGTTGCGACGCCTTGGCGTTCCAGCAGGCGACGCAGCTTGCGCCCCGGCTCGTCGTCGCCGACCACGGTGAGCAGGGTCGCTTGTGCACCCAGCACCTTGACGTTCAGTGCGACATTGGCTGCACCGCCCAAGCGCTCTTCTTCGCGATCGACGCGGACGATCGGCACCGGCGCCTCGGGCGAGATGCGCTCGACCGCGCCGAACCAGTAGCGGTCGAGCATCGCGTCGCCGACCACCAGCACGCGTGCCTTCGCCAGTTTCTCGCGGCTGACGATGGCGGTCATCAGAGCTCCTCCAGTCGTTGCGGCGGGTAGCTGTCCCAGTTCAGGCAGCCGGGACATTGCCAGAAATAGTGTTGCGCTTCGAAGCCGCACGCGGCGCAGCGGTAGCGCTGCAGCGGCGCGGCAGCGCGCGAGATCGCCGCTGCGATGAGCGGCACTTCGGCGTCGTCGGGTGAGTTGCCTGCGGCCACGCGCAAGCTCAGCAGCTCGCGCGCGGCCGACAGGCTCGCGTGCTGCTGCAGGTGCGTCGCGACGCGGCGGCGCTGCGCGCAGGCGTCGGTGTCGATGAGTGCCATCGCGGCCAGCAGGTCCAGCGACGGCGCGCGCTGGTACAACGCCTGCAGCTCGGCCAATGCCGCGGCCTGGTCGCCGATCGCCAGCGCGCTGCTCGCGTAGTCGCGCGCGACGAGGTTGAATGAAGCCGGGTGCGCGGCAAGAAACGCTCGCCAGTGCTGCACCGCTTGCGCATGGTCGCCAGCGGCGCGTGCACGCTCACCGGCAAGCACGATCGGCCGCGAAGCCTGCGGTGCGGCCTCGCGCGCGTTGCGCAGCGCCTCGTCGGCGTCGGCGGTCTGCTGCTTTGCATCGGCCTCGAGCGCGAGCTCGCACCAGTAGTGCGCGATGCGCGATGCGTACGATCCGGTGGCGCTGCTGCGCTCGAGCTTCTGTGCGTCGTCAACCGCGGCGCGCCAGTCGCGCGATCGCTCGTGCAAGGTCAGCAAGGCAAGCCGCGCCTCGGTGTCGAAGGCGGTCCCTGCCAGCGCGTGCCACGCCTCTTCGGCGCGGTCGAGCAGTCCGGCCTTCATGTAATCCTGCGCGAGTCCATGCTGTGCGCGGTCGCGCTCGGCGGCCGGAAGATCACCGCGATTCAACAGGTGCTGGTGCACACGCACGGCGCGCTCGTATTCGCCGCGGCGGCGAAACAAGTTGCCGAGCGCGAAGTGCAGGTCCGAGGTGTCAGGGTCGTGCTGAACCGCCTCGATGAAAGCGTCGATCGCCTTGTCCTGCTGTTCGTTGAGCAGCAGGTTCAGGCCCTTGAAATACGCCGTCGGCGATTCGCGCTGCTCGCGCTTCCATTGCCGCAGGTCGAGCCGCGAGGCGAGCCAGCCGAAGGCGAACGCCACCGGCAAGCCGAGCAGCAGCCATTGAAGGTCAAAGTCCATCGCGGGGCGGATGCTCGGGCGCGGTGTCGGGCGCTGCGGGTGCCAGCGCGAAGCCCGTGTCGGGGATGGCGGAGGCGGGCTGCACGCGGCGCGCCACGCGCCAATGTCGCCACCAGCTCGGCACCATCGCGAAGACGCCGAAGGCGCATCCGAGGCCGAATGCGGCGAGCACGATGAATACCATCGGCGCGCGCCACTCCTGACCGAAGAACCACTTCACGCTTGCGTCGTGCTGGTTGTTCAGTGCGAAGGCGAACAGGGCAAAAAAAACGAAGGCTCGAAAGAGCCAGACAAAAAACCGCATCGCATCTCCCGGGCGAATTCTAGTGGCCCATTGAAGATCGCGATGGGATCGGACAGACGGATCAGGTGCCCGTTTGAACGGGCTTCTCGAGCGGCGTGTCGTCGATCGGCACCTGGGCATCGACCGACTCGCGCAGCGCCTTGCCCGGCTTGAAGTGCGGAACCAGCTTCTCGGGGATCACCACCTGCTCGCCCGAGCGGGGATTGCGCCCCACCCGCGGCGGCCGGCGGTTGATCGAGAAGCTGCCGAAACCGCGGATCTCGATGCGATGCCCGCGCGCAAGCGCGTCGGACATCGCGTCGAGGATCGTCTTCACCGCGAACTCGGTGTCGCGGTGGGTCAGCTGGCTGAATCGCTCAGCCAGCTGGGCCACGAGGTCCGAACGAGTCATGCGGTGTCGGCCTGTTCAGGCCCCCGGGCCATCAAGCGGCTGCCGCGGATCCGGCTTTGCCGGTCCGCTGGCAGCGCCCCCTTGAGGGGGAGCGCCGAAGGCGCTTCGGGGGTGGTCCACGTCAGCCGTTGTCCTTCTGGTTGTCGAGCTTCGCGCGCAGCAATGCGCCGAGGCTCGTCGTTCCGGCCGTCTCGCGCTCGTTGCTTTGCGACAGGCGCTGCATCGCTTCCTGCTGGTCGGCGTTGTCCTTGGCCTTGATCGACAACTGGATCGAACGCGTCTTGCGATCGATGTTGATGATCAGTGCCGAGACTTCGTCGCCTTCCTTCAGCATGTTGCGTGCGTCTTCGACGCGGTCGCGGCTGATTTCGGAAGCGCGCAGGTAGCCGGTGACGTCGTCGGTGAGCTGGATCTCGGCGCCACGCGGGTCGACGCTCTTGACCTTGCCGCTGACGATTTGCCCGCGGTCGTTGACCGAGGTGTAGCTCGTGAACGGATCGCTGTCGAGCTGCTTGATGCCGAGCGAAATGCG
>VBCQ01000299.1 GCA_005882155.1 Betaproteobacteria bacterium | reverse complement strand
GCCGGCATCGGCGGCATCCCCGGCGACGTGCTGTCGGCGAGCGACGACGCGTGGCAATGGGCCTGGGAGGTCAATGTGGCGAGCGTGCTGCGCACGCTGCGACTGTGGTGGCCGCATTTGCGCGCAGCCGGCGGCAAGGCGGTCGCGACCCTGTCGGCCGCAGCCCTGCAGAGCTACCCCGGCGCAGGCCCGTACCGCGCGAGCAAGGCCGCGCTGCTGAGCGCGCTCGAGGGCTTGTATTACGAAAGCGCAGGCAGCGGCGTCAGCGTGCGTGCGCTGTGTCCGGGCATGGTCCGCAGCGACATCATCAACCTGCAGCGCTACGCCGAAGCGGCGCCGCTGGCGGCGTCGCGTGCCGCAGCGCCGAACCCGTTCGTCGATTACATCCGCGACGCAATGACGCGAGCCGAGCCGGCGAGCCAATTTGCGGAGCGCGTTCTCGACGGCCTGGAAGCCGGTGCGCCGTTCTACTGGTTCACGCATCCCGAGACGCTGCCGTGGATCGAAGCACGACACCGCGCGATCATCGACGGCCGCAAGCCCTTCACCGACTTCGGGATGCCGGCATGAACGCGCTGATCGCCGAACTGAAGACGCGTGCGCGGCTGGGCCTCAACGCGGCTCGCGAAGGCGACTTGTCTCTCGTCGCGCGCGCCCAGGCGGCGAGCGGTCGCGCGACAGCGCCACCGCGCGAATGGCGATTGCGCGATTGCCTGAGCCTGGTCGCGATCGAAGTCGGCTTTGCGAGCTGGGACCAGGCGCGCCGCGTGCTCGGCGGACAGGCCGCTGCCGGCGACGACGCCGGCACGTTCTGGCATTCGCCGCGCTGCAACGGCTTGCTCAATCACTGGTTTGCGAGCGTCGCCGAAGCGCGCGTGGCGCTTGCGGCGGCCGAGCATCGGGTGCTGCTGCCGTATCGGCGCCAGTTCGTCGTCGTGGATGAGAACTATCTGCGCGAGATAGGGGTCCCGATGAGCGATGCGCACTGGAGCGAAGCGGGGCGCGACCTCGTGGCCGCGTATGGCAGCGAGGCTTGGCTGGAATTGAGTCGGTTGCGCTTGCTCGCGACGCGCGCCGTCCCGCCACCCCGTTCGGGCTGAGGTATCGAAGCCAGCGCGCAGTTCGGGGCAGGCCCTTCGATACCTCAGGGCGAACGGCTGAGGTCGAACGGGCTTTGTTCGATTGCCCGCCACGTCGCCACGCGGTACAACCGCTGACGACCTGCCACAGGAGAACTGCATGTTGACGGAGACAACGACCGAAATCGGCCGCAGAGCGGAACGCCTGAATGAAGTTATCAAGCTCGTGCGCTCGAAAGTGGCGGCCGATCAGCGCGACGAGATCGCGGCGTTCGTACAGCAGTATTTCGGTCAGGTCGACCCCGAGGACTTGGCCGAGCGCGACGTCGCCGACCTGTACGGCGCGGCGATGTCGCACTGGAGCTTCGCGCGCAAGCGCGAGCCGGGGCATGCGCGGGTGCGCGTGTTCAACCCGACGATCGCCGAGCACGGCTGGCAATCGACGCACACGGTGATCGAGATCGTCAACGACGACATGCCGTTCCTCGTCGACTCGGTGACGATGGAAGTCAACCGCAACGGCCTCACGCTGCACTTGATCATCCATCCACTGATGGCCGTTCATCGCTCGACCGACGGCACCCTGCGCGGGCTGGCGGCCGACCCTGCATCGGCCGACGCGCGGCGCGAATCGTTTATCCACGTGCTCGGCGATGTGCGGCTCGCGATCAGCGACTGGACGAAGATGCGCGACCGCGTGCTCGCGATCGTCAAGGGCCTCGACCAGCGCGCCCCGCCGATTCCGCCGGCCGAGCTGGCCGAAGGCCAGGCCTTCCTGCTCTGGCTCGCCGACAACCACTTCACCTTTCTCGGCTGCCGCTCGCATGAGTTGGCGACGGTCGATGGGCAGGACGTGCTGAAGGTCGTTCCGGATTCGAGTCTCGGCATTCTTCGCGAGGTGCAGCCGCACGAAGCGTCGGCGCGCTTCGCGGCGCTGCCGCCCGAGGTGCGCGCCTATGCGCGCCGGCCCGAGCTGCTGGTGGTCACTAAGTCGACGTCGCGATCGACGGTGCATCGCCCCGGCTATCTCGACTACATCGCCGTCAAGCGCTTCGACGACCAGGGCCAGGTCTGCGGCGAAGACCGCTTCCTCGGTCTCTTCACGTCGACCGCGTACAGCGCGAACCCGGCCGACATTCCGCTGCTGCGGCGCAAGACCGCCGACGTGTTCGCGCGCGCCGGCGTCGCGCCGGGCAGCCATGCCGGCAAGGCGCTCGTCAACATCCTCGAGACCTATCCGCGCGACGAGCTGTTCCAGATCGGCACCGACGATCTGCTGTACACCGCGATGGGCATCCTGCACCTCGGCGACCGGCAACGCTTTCGCCTGTTCGTGCGGCGCGATCCGTTCGAGCGCTTCGTCTCGTGCCTGATCTACGCGCCGCGCGAGAACTACACCACCGAACTGCGCCAGAAGTGGCAGGCGATCCTGATGCAGGCGTTCAACGGCACCAGCTCCGAGTTCTACGTGCACTTGTCGGAGTCGGTGCTGGCGCGAATCCAGATCATCGTGCGAACCCAGCCGGGACACATCCCGGCGTTCGATGTTCGCGAGCTCGAGTCGCGTCTCGTCGCCGCGGCGCGGCGCTGGGACGACGACCTGAAGACCGCGTTGATCGACGCGCAGGGCGAGGCGCGCGGCAACGAGCTGCTGCGCCAGTTCGGCGGCGCGTTTCCGCCCGGCTACCGCGACGAGTTCGCCGCGCGCGCGGCGGTGCCCGACATCGAGATGATGGCCAAGCTCGGCGACGAACAACCGATTGCCATGAACCTGTACCGCCCGCTCGAGGCGGCGCCCGGCACCTTGCGCTTCAAGCTGCTGCGCCGCGGCGAGCCGCTGACGCTGTCGGCAAGTCTGCCGATGCTCGAGCACATGGGCATGAAGGTGCTCGACGAGCATCCGCATCGCGTCGCGCCGCAGGGCTCGGCGCCGATCTGGATCCACGACTTCGGCCTGCTCGGCGTCGGCGTTGATGCAGAGGTCGAGGTCGACGCGTTGCACCAGGTGTTCGAGGATGCATTCGGCGCGGTGCTGCGCGGCGATGTCGAGAACGACGACTTCAACCGGCTCGTCGTCGCGGCACGCATGGCCGCGCAAGAGATCGTCGTGCTGCGGGCGTATGCGAAGTACATGCGGCAGATCGGCTTTGCGCTGTCGCAGACCTTCATCGAGACCACGCTCGCCGCGCATGCCGATATCGCGCGCTTGCTGGTCGATTTGTTCATGCTGCGCTTCGACCCGCAGCCGGCCGACGATGCCGACGCGCGTGCGAGCGGCAAGGTGGCCGAAATCGAGGCGGCGCTCGAGCATGTCGAGAACCTCTCGGAAGACCGCGTGCTGCGTCAAACCCTCGCGCTGATTCTCGCGACCACGCGAACCAACTACTGGCGGCGCGACGCCGCGGGCAAGCGGCGCAGCTTCGTCTCGTTCAAGTTCGATTCATCGAAAGTGCCGGGCCTGCCCGAGCCGAAGCCGATGTTCGAAATCTTCGTCTACTCGACCCGCTTCGAAGGCGTGCACCTGCGCGGCGGCAAGGTCGCGCGCGGCGGGCTGCGCTGGTCGGATCGGCCGGAAGATTTCCGCACCGAAGTCCTGGGCTTGGTGAAGGCGCAGATGGTGAAGAACACCGTCATCGTGCCGGTCGGCTCGAAGGGCGGCTTCGTGCTGAAGCGTGCGCCGTCGGGCACCGATCGCGAGGCGTTCATGAAGGAAGGCGTGGCCTGCTACCAGGACTACCTGCGCGGCCTGCTCGACCTCACCGACAACCGCGTCGGCGACAGCATCGACCCGCCGCCGCAAGTGCGACGCCACGACGCCGACGATCCCTACCTCGTCGTCGCGGCCGACAAGGGCACGGCGACCTTCTCCGACTACGCCAACGGCATCAGCCGCGAATACGGCTTCTGGCTCGGTGACGCGTTCGCTTCGGGCGGGTCGGTCGGCTACGACCACAAGGCGATGGGCATCACCGCGCGCGGCGCTTGGGAGTCCGTGAAGCGGCACTTCCGCGAGATGGGCATCGACACGCAGGCGACCGACTTCACGGTGGCCGGCGTCGGCGACATGTCGGGCGACGTGTTCGGCAACGGCATGCTGCTGTCGCCGCACATCAAGCTCGTCGCGGCCTTCGACCACCGCCACATCTTTCTCGACCCGGTCGCGGACACGCAGCGCAGCTTCGCCGAGCGAGAGCGCCTGTTCAAGCTGCCGCGCTCGTCGTGGGCCGACTACGACGCCAAGCTCATTTCGGCCGGCGGCGGCGTGCATGCGCGCAGCGCGAAGTCGATTCCGATCACGCCCGAAGTGAAGAAGGCGCTCGGCATCACGGCCGACGCGATGACGCCGACCGAGCTCGTCAACGCGATCCTCAAGGCGCCGGTGGACCTGATCTACAACGGCGGCATCGGCACCTACGTGAAGGCGACGAGCGGCAACCTCGGCTGTACCCAGCTCGGGCGCATCGAGTTCGCACTTGCCGGCGGGCGCATCAACACCGACGCGATCGACAATTCGGCAGGTGTCGACACGTCGGACCACGAGGTCAACATCAAGATCCTGCTCGGGCTGCCGATCGGCGAGGGCGAGCTGACCGAGAAGCAGCGCAATGCGCTGCTGCCGGAGATGACCGACGATGTGGCTTCACTGGTTCTGCGCGACAACGTCTTCCAGACCCAGGTGCTGTCGGTGACGGGCCGCATCGCGCCGCAGCTGCTCGATGCGCAAGCGCGCTTCATGCAGTATCTGGAAAAGGCAGGCCGCTTGAATCGCGCGATCGAATTTCTGCCGTCCGACGAAGCGATCGCCGAGCGGCGCGCCGAAGGGCTCGGGCTTACCAGTCCCGAGCGCGCGGTGCTGCTCGCCTACAGCAAGATTTGGCTCTACGACGAGCTGCTCGCGTCGACGCTGCCCGACGACCCGTGGGTCGCGACCGCGCTCGAGCGCTACTTCCCGCAGGCGCTGCACGATCGCTTTGCGGCCTACATGCCGCGCCATCCGCTGAAGCGCGAGATCATCGCGACGCACGTGACCAACAGCATGATCAACCGGGTCGGCAGCACCTTCGTGCACCGGCTCGGCGAGACGACCGGCGCGCGCGCCCACGAGATCGTTCGCGCCTATCTGATGAGCCGCGAGATCTTCGGCATGGTGCCGCTGTGGAACGCGATCGAGGCGCTCGACAACCAGGTCGCTGACGACGTGCAGTCGAGCATGCTGATCGACACCAGCCGCCAACTCGAGCGCGGCACGAAATGGTTCCTGCGCTCGCGCCGCCTGAACGAAGACATGGGCGAGACGATTGCGCATTTCATGCCGGGGGTCGAGGCGCTGTCGGCACGATTGCCCGAGCTGCTCGATGCCGACGAGCGCGCGCGCGTCGATGCGGCGGTCGCGAACTACGTCGCCAAGGGCGTGCCGCGCGAGCTCGCGGAGAGCGTCGTCACCTTCGGCACGCTGTACGCGACGCTCGACATCGCCGAAGTGGCCGGCAAGGCGAAGCAGCCGGTCGCGCCGGTTGCAGCGATCTACTTCGATCTCGCGAACCGGCTCGGCATCCCGTGGCTGCGCGACAAGATCGGCGCGCTGCCCGGCGACAAGCACTGGCAGATGCTCGCCAAGGGCGCGATGCTCGACGACTTGTCGGGGCTGCAGCGCGCGGTGACGGGGTCGGTGCTGGCGAACGGCACCGAAGGTTCATCGCCGACGACGCTGATCGCCGCCTGGCAAGAGAGCAACAGTCGCACGCTGGAGCGAGCGGGGCAGTTGCTTGGCGAGCTGCGTGCGGTGGCCGCGCCGGATGCGGCGATGCTGTCGGTGGCGCTGCGCGAGTTGCGCGGGTTGGGGTGATTTGAATTACTCCCTCTCCACGGGCCACGAAGGGACCCCTTCGTGGCCCGTGGAGACGGGATAACACATTGGCTCGATGGGCCAATGCGCTGCATTCGCTGAACCGCTATCGTCGCCATCGATGCACGAAACCCCCTTCCGCGTTCTCACCTCCAGCGGCAAATCTCTCTTCGCGATCCAGTGGCTGCCCGACACCGACGCGCCGCTGCGCGGTGCCGTGCAGATCGCGCATGGCATGGCCGAGCATTGCTTGCGCTATCGCGAGTTCGCTGCTGCACTGACCGCGAACGGCTTCGCCGTCTATGCCTGGGACCACCCCGGCCATGGCCAGAGCATCGATGCCGATGGGCCGATCGGTCACTTCGCCGACGCCGACGGCTGGAATCTCGTCATCGATGGCGCGCTGCAAGTCAATCGCGAGATCGGCGTTCGTCACCCCGGCGTGCCGCGCATCCTGTTCGGCCACAGCATGGGCGCGTTCATCGCACGCCACTACGCGCTGCGCCACGCCGACACGCTCTCGGGCCTCGTCATTTCGGCGACTGGTGTGCGCCTCGGAGCCGTCGCGAAGATCGCGCGAGCGATTGCGCGCTTCGACGCGCGGCGCATCGGCCCGCGCGCGCCGAGCAAGCTGATGGCGGCGTTGAGCTTCGGCAGCTTCAACCTGAAGTTCTTTCCGGCGCGCACTCGATCCGACTGGCTGAGCCGCGATTCGAATGAGGTCGATCGCTACATCGCTGATCCGCTGTGCGGCTTCACCTGCAGCGCGCAATTCTGGGTCGATCAGCTCGGCGGCATCGTCGAGCTCGAAGCCCTCGAGCGCCGCGGCGTCGACATCCCCTGGCATTTGCCCGCGCTGATGCTCGCCGGCACACGCGACCCGGTGAGCCAGGGCGGACGCGGCATCGAACAACTCGCCGAGTGCTATCGCGGCGTCGGCGCGCCCGATGTGCAGACGCAGTTCTATTCGCAAGGCCGCCACGAGATGCTCAACGAGATCAACCGCCGCGAGGTCCATGCCGACATCGCGCGTTGGCTGACGCAGCGCTTCGAGCCCGTGTCGGTTATGCGCTCGGCGAGCGAGCCAGCGACGCTGTCGTCGTAGCCGGCACGGCCGCCTCTTCGGCACGCGTGTTCCTCAGCGCAAAGCGCTCGAGCCCGGGCAGGTGGACGCGAGCGACGTAGCTCGGCCAGTCGAAGCAGCGCGGGTCGACCTCGAAGCGCTGGCGATCGGCATCGCTGAACTCGGCCGCCATCGCGAGCAGCTCGCGGTTGTCGAAGACGTAGCGCGGCGAGGTATAGAACGAGAACACGATCGCGAGCTCGCGCGTCGTCTGCAGCCGATCGAACAGCGCGAGATTGGCGTCGGCGCCGAGCCAGCGCGCGACAGCGTTGGCCGCGTTTGCCGCGGCATAGGCGACGCTCAGATAGCCGATGAAGAGCCAGCGCGGGATCGTGCGAAACGGCCGAGCCAGCGGCCGCCGAATCAAGCGCGGATACGCCGCGGCGTTGTCGCGCATCTCGCTCTGGCACAGGTCGATGTAGTCGCCGACGCGCACCGGATTGCGCGTGCTGCTCGACGCCTGCACGATGCGCCGCTGGCCCGGCCGCGCGAGTGCTTGTGCGGTCGCGAGGACGATGCTGTTGGCGACCAGATCGACCGGGACGATGTCGGCAATGCCGGCCGGCCGGGCCGGGAACAGCGTGGTCTTGCCGCGCGCATACGCGAGCACGATCGCGTCGCCGACTTTCATCCCTTCGATCCAGCCCGGCTGCGGCTCGCGCCAGGCGCTCTCGACGATCGATGGCCGAACGATCGTCAGCGTGCCGCCGGCCATCCCGGCGCAAGCCACCTGCTCGCCGAGCCACTTCGTGAAGGTGTAGGTGTCGTTCCAGCCGCGGCGCTGCGCCTCGCGGATGCCGAGCGCGATCAAGGCCTGTGATCGCGCGTCGGGGTCGGTGATTCGCTGCTTCACGTCGGCAGCTTTGGATTGCAGCTCGGCGACCAATCCGTCGACGTCGCAGTGCCCGTTCGGATTGCGCGCGACGGCTGAGCGTGCCGGCGGCGCGAGCGCCTCGCGAATCATGCCGCGATGATGGCCATGCACATAGCAGGTCGAGACCTGGACCAGCGGGATGCCGCCGGCCGCACGCGCGAGCTTCGTCAGCGCCCTCAGCGACAGCGTGTTGATTGCGAGTGCCTGGTCGAGCGGCTCGCGGAAGTCGACGCTCGCCGCGACGTTGACGATCACATCGATGTAGCGCGCGAGTGCGGCGAACGCGTCGGGTGACAGCCCCAGATCGGGCTTGGCAAGATCGGCGCTGACCACGCGCATGCGGCGACACGCGTCGTGCAGGCGCTGCGGGTCGTCGCGCCGCAAGCGGTCGAACACGCTCGCGCGCAGCACCTCGGCCTGAAAGCGCTGCGCCGCGTCCGGCTGTGCACGGCTGCCGCGCAGCAGCACGACGATGCTCGCGATGCCGGGCACGTCGCGCACGAGCTTCTCGAGCACGGCCTTGGCGATGAAGCCGGTCGTGCCGGTGATCAGCACGCGTTGACCGGCGAGTGCGGCGGCGACGGACAGCGGCTCGTTCGCGCTGATGCGAGTCGCGACGCTGCCGACGCTGTTCACGCCGTTCGCGCGGCTGCTGCTGCCGACGCTCGCAATGCCTTTCCCGTTCTTCACCTTGCCTCCGCAGAAAAAGCCCGATCCGGGGCATTGATTCGCATGGCCGGCCGCGTCATGGCGGCTCGGGGGCGACGAACGACACGCTGGCACCGCCCGGCACGACGATCACGCGGGTCGCACCCACCGCGTCGCCGAACGCGCCGCGGCTCATCACACTGAATGCGTCGGCGCCTTCCTGCGGCGTCATGTCGGTGAAGACGAGCGGCGCGGTCGCCGAGTCGTCGGCCACGCGCAGCGGCCCGCTCGGCAACACGACCGCGCGCGTCAACAAGCCGCTGTTCGGGTCGGTGTTTGCGACGACGAGCTCGAGCGGCAGCTCGGCGAACCCTTGCAGCGTTTGGCCGAACACCAGTTGCGCAGCGCCGGCCGCGAGCGGTTGCGCGAGCGTCGCGTGACCATCGCCTTGGGCGCTGAGCACTGGCGCGAGCGGCAGCGGATGCGCGGGGTCCGGCGGATTCGCGCCGAGCTGCGTCGGTGTCGCGGCGAGCAGATCGGCCGCGCTGGCCGGCACGCCGCGAACGACCATCGTTCGCATGTTGCGACCGCGAATCACGACGTCGAAAGTTTGCCCGCTGGCCAGCGGCGGCAGCGGGTACAGCGCGAACACCGCGTAGGTGTCGCCGACGACCACCGGTGTCGAGCGCACGCTTTGCTTGATGCGGCCGTCGTCGCTCGGTAGATGCGCGCTTGCGACGACCTCGTCTATGCAGCCGTTCTGAGCGCCGCTCGCGCAGAACAGCGACTTGTCGACGATGCCGACGATCGCGCCGGTTTTCGCGAGGTCGTAGGCGCGCAGGTCGGCTCGCACGCTGAAGCGCTCGCTGCCTGTGTTGCCGGCGAAGCGAACGAGGCTGTGCTCGATGTCCCATTGCAGCGTGATGTCGCTCGCAACGCCTGCGGCAACGACGAGGCTCGCGCCGACGCGCACCGCGAGCGCTGCGTCGGCGATCTCGAGTGGCTGATGCTGCACGACGCCGCCGGCATCGACGACGTCGACCTGATCGTTGGCGGCGAGAGCTAGCGCTTTCGCCGAATCGGCGAGCGGCTGGTCGTGACGCAACACGATCAATCGCATCTGCGCATAGCTAGCGGCGCTCAGGTTCTTGCCGGTGAGCAGCGGCGCGATCGTACCGTTGGTCACGGCGACGAGATCGATGGTCTTCGGCGCGTCCAGGCGCAGTTGCAGCCACGTCGCATCGCTCGCCGACCACGGACGGTTCGCGTCAGTGTTCAGCGCCACCGCCGAGACCGTCACCCAGACATGCGCGTAGCTGGCCGGCGCGCCACCGGCGAGCCCGAGCGACAAGCTGCCAGCGGACGTGCCGTTCGCCGGTGTCGAGCCGCCGTTGTCGGAGTCGCCGCCACCGCAAGCACCGAGCGCGGCGAGCAGCAGCGCGATGCAAGGCGCGCGGAATGCGGCAAGCCATCGCCAACGCATCATCGCGAGCCGAGCTCGTGGTCGAGCGCGATCGGCGGCGACCAGAACGCCTCTTCATTGGCCGCCGACACCTCGCCGAGCGCGGGCGCGGGCAGCGCGAGCGGCGCGCAGGCGCTGCGGCGAAGCTGTTCGAAGCAGGCGCGAATCGATGCCGCCGCAGCAGCGCTGTCGGGCATCAGCTTGTCGTCGACGAGGAAGCCGATGCGCACGCTTCCGGCGTAGGACACGATCGACACGCCGACTCCCACTGTCATCCCTTGCGGCACGCACAGCATCAGCTCGTCCATCCGAACGCCGGCGACGCTGCGCCGCTCGGCCGGGCCGATGACGTTGGTAACGATCAGGGTGCAGCGGCGCGAAAAGATGCCGAGCACCGCGCGCTGCAGCGCCAGCGGCAGCACGCCGGCGAAGCGCACCAGTGCGAGTGCGAGCTGGCCTTGCAGACCTCGCTTCAACGCCGTCATGCCATCGCGAACGGTGTGCAGTCGCTGCAGCGGGTCGGACAGATGCACCGGCAACTGCAGGCCGACGAGGCCGAACTGGTTGCCGAGCAGGTGGCCATCGCCAGGTGGCCGCATGTTCATCGGGATCACGCAGCGCAGCGGCGCCGCGATCTGCGCCTGGCCCTGGGCGTGCAACTGGCGGCGCAGCGCAGCGGCAATGACGGCAAGCATCACGTCGTTGACCGTCGCGCCGTGTCGCTGCGCGACCTCGCGCGTCGCGGCGAGCGACAGCGCATCGGACCACGCGACGGCTTTGTCGCGCCCCGGCTCGCCCTTCAGCTTGCTCGGCCGGTCGCGGCGCATGAAGAGCATCTGCAGCGCGTCGATCAGCACCCGCGGCGCGCGCATCAGCAGCACACGCGCGCTCAACGCGTCGCGCGGGCTCGCGCATGCCGGCGCGATGAAATGCTCGCCGTCGGCGATCTCAGTCATGCCGCCGATCAGGTCCATCAGCGACACGCCGTCAGCGAGGCTGTGATGAACTCGCATCACGAGGGCCGAGCGACCATCGATGCCGCGAACGAGCGTCGCCTGCCACAGCGGTCGGTCGTCGGGCAGCGCTTCGCAGGCTTGGCCCGACATCCAGGCCTTCAGCTCGCGCACGCCCGAGCCAACGGGCAAGCAGTGTTCGCTGAGATGCCGATCGATGCTGAACCGTTCATCGACGACCCAATGCGAGCGCAGCCAACCGCGCACTGCACGGTGCGTGAACTGGTGGTGCGGCACGAGTTGCGACTGCAGTCGCTCACGCACCGCAGCGAGCGAGAGCTCGGCAGCGAACACGAATGCGAGGTGGATGACGACCAGGTTTTCGGCGCAGTCCATGCGCAGCCACGCATGGTCGGCGCTGGCCATGGTGCGAACGCGAAAGGGGTCCATGGAACGAGTCCTCCTCAAGGCGTCATCGTTGCGCCGCGCAGCTTCAGCCCGACGCTTTGCGTCATCGCCTGCAGCTTCGGGTCGATCGCGGTGCGGCTTTCGGCGGCGATCTTTTCGCCGAAGGCGCGCTCGAATTGCGGCAGCATCTGCTCGAACTTCTTTTTTACCGGCGACTCGAGCAGCGCGATCAGTTGGCGCAGCTCTTCGTCGTTGAAGCTTTGCGCGAGCAGCG
>VBCQ01000296.1 GCA_005882155.1 Betaproteobacteria bacterium | reverse complement strand
CGCGCGGGCTTCGCCAACGTCACCTTCGTCAAGGGCTACATCGACGCCGCGCCGTTCGAAGACGGTAGCTTCGACGCGGTGATCAGCAACGGCGTAATCAACCTCGCGGTGGACAAGCCCGCGGTGTTCAAGGAAGTCGCGCGCTTGCTGCGCCCCGGCGGGCGCTTGGCGCTGGCCGACATCGTCACCGAGGTCGTGCTGCCCGAGAACATCAGTTGCAACACCACGCTGTGGGCGGCCTGCATCGGCGGCGCGTGGGAGTACCGCGCCTACAAGCAGGCCATCGAAGACGCCGGGCTGACGATCGTCTCCGAGCAGACCAACGAGCAGTACCGCTTCGTGTCCGAGAACGCACAAGGCGCCAGCAAGAAGTTCGGCGTGAAGAGCGTCTCGCTGCGCGCCGACAAGATTTGACCCGAGGAGACAAGCATGAGATCCGCCACCCTTCGCCTGATTGCCGTTGCGGTCCCGTTGCTTTTCTGCGCCGCTGCGCAAGCCGGCGATCCGCCGAAGCCGCTGTACGAGCGCCTCGGCGGTCTGAAGGGCATCACCGTCGTCGTCGATGACTTCATCGACCGGCTGGTGACGAACAAGACACTCAACAAGAACCCGGCGATCAACGCCGGCCGCAAGAACTCGCCGGCGCCGTACCTGAAGTTCCAGGTCGCGCAGCTCGTCTGTCAGGCGACAGGCGGGCCGTGCAAGTACACCGGCTTGCCGATGAAGGACTCGCACGCGCACCTGAACATCACCGAGAAGGAGTGGGGCGTGATGGCCGGCGAATTCAAGAAATCGCTCGACAAGTACAAGGTACCGGCGGCCGAGCAGAAGGAGCTGTTCGACATCGTCGGCACGACCAAGGCCGACATCGTCACGAAGCCGCAAAGCATGTCGATGGACGACTTGAACTCGGAAATGGAAAGCACTAAGACTGCATTCCTGTAGGTCGATCTTTGAAGGAGACGCATCATGATGATCGCGCGTTGGCACATGGACGCCCGCTTCGGGCACAAGCAAGCGGTGATCGACGCCCTGAAGGCTTGGAACCGGGACATCGGCGAGCAGATCGGATGGAAGGCGAACCAGCTGCGCCTCACCACCGGATCGATCGGGGCGCTCGAGTCGTCGATCGAGGTCGAGATCACGATCGGCAACCTCGCCGAGCTCGACGCCTCATGGACGAAGCTCGCCACCATCGAGGCGCACAAGCAGTGGAGCAAGGACCTCGAGCCCCACGTCGTCTCGGGAACTCAGCGCTGGGAGATTCTGCGGGTGGTGTGATACGGGCATCGGCACGGACAATTCGTGTCAACGACCACAGCTACTGTCGCAAGACACCTTCGCTTCAGTGGCCGCAAAGGTTTCAAGCTCAGGCGTCAGCGGCGTCTCGCGCAGCCTGGCGCGGCACTACGACAACTCGAGCTCGCCTCTTGAACCGGCGGGCACTTCACCGAGCCGTACGAGCAGAAGACGCAGCAGTCGCCGGGCTTTGGTCGCAACAGCGTTTTGCAGCTCTCGCATTCGTAGAAGAACTGGCAGGAATCAACGCGCATGTGCTCTTGCTTCGGGTGGCCGCAGCGCGGGCAGGTCAGCACCGATTCGAGCACCACCGCTGAATTCATTTGACGATCACGGTGCCGACCATGCCGGCTTCGAAGTGACCTGGAACCAGGCAGGCGAACTGGAACTCGCCGGCTTTTGTGAACTGCCAGATGATCGCGCCGGTCTTGCCCGGCTTCACATGCGTGATGTGCGCTTCTTCGTGCTCCATGTCGGGGAATCTCTTCATCATCTCGGCGTGCGTTTTCAGCTCTTCGGGCGTGCCGAGCACCATCTCGTGCAGCAGCCGCCCCTTGTTCATCGCAATGAGCTTGACGGTCTGGCCGCGCTTGATCGTGATGGCGGCCGGCGTGAAGCGCATCGTGTCGGCCATGTCGATGCGGATCGTACGGCTCACCTTCTTCGGGTCGCCTTCGCGGCCGAACACGGTCTCTTTGACCTTGCTCGCGTCGAACTTCTTCGGCGCGGCGGCGTGACGCTCGTCGCCATGCGCCATCGCGCCGCTCGCGACGACGGCCGCGGCCATGGCGAGCGCCGGCAGCGCATGCTGCATCTTCACGCGGAGGGTTTCACGTTGCCGTCTGCCGAGCGCCAGCGGCGCAGCAGCAGCGCATTGCCGACGACGCTGACGCTGCTGAGCGCCATCGCGCCACCCGCGATGACGGGGCTCAGCAGGCCGAGCGCCGCGAGCGGGATGCCGATCACGTTGTAGGCGAAGGCCCAGAAGAGGCCGCGCTTGATCGTCGCGCAGGTCCGCCGCGAGACATCGAGCGAATCGGCGACGAGGCGCGGATCGCCGCGCATCAGCGTGATACCGGCCGTCTCCATCGCCACGTCGGTTCCGCTCGCCATCGCGATGCCGACATGCGCTGCGGCGAGCGCCGGGGCATCGTTGATGCCGTCGCCGACCATCGCAACGATCTTGCCGGCCGCCCGCAGCTCCTGCACGACGGCTGCCTTGTCGGCCGGCAGCACCTCGGCGCGAAATTCGCCGATGCCGAGCTCGCGCGCCACCGCTTCGGCGCTGCCACGGTTGTCGCCGGTCAGCATCACGGTCTCGATGCCCAGTGACTGCAAGCGCGCCACGGCCTCGCGTGCGGAGGCTTTCGCGGTGTCGCCGAACGCGAGCAGTCCGAGCAGTTCGGGCTTGGCACTGTCGTTTCGAGCCAGCCATGAGATCGTCCGGCCCTGCGCTTCGAGATCGCGGGCTGCATCGGCCAATGCGTCGGTGCCGACGCCGAGTTCGCGCACAAGTCGGCTGCTGCCGAGCGCCAGGAGTTGGCCTTGCACATGGCCTTCAATGCCGCGGCCCGGCAAGGCTTTCGCGTCGCGGGCCTCGGGCAGCGTCAGCCCGTCTGCGCGCAGCTTGTCGATGACGGCACGCGCCAACGGATGCTCGCTGCTCGCTTGCAACGCGGCCGACCAGCGCAGCACATCGTCACTCGTCTGCCCCGGCGCGGCATGAACGGCGACGAGCGACGGGCGGCCTTCGGTCAGCGTGCCGGTCTTGTCGAACACGACCGTCGTCACCGACTGCGCGAGCTCGAGTGCCTGCGCATCCTTGATCAGGATGCCGTGCTGCGCCGCGACTCCCGTGCCCGCCATGATCGCCGTCGGCGTGGCCAGCCCGAGCGCGCACGGGCACGCGATGACGAGCACCGCGACCGCGTTGATCACCGCCTGCCCCGCATCGCCGGTCGCGATCAGCCAGCCCGCCAGCGTCACGAGCGCGATGACCAGCACGACCGGAACAAACACCGCACTGACGCGATCGACGATGCGCTGGATCGGCGCCTTCGCCGCTTGCGCCGACTCGACCATGCGGATGATGCGCGCGAGCGTCGTCTCGGCGCCGATCGCGAGCGTCTTCACCGTGAGCGTCCCTTCGGCGTTGATCGCGCCGCCGGTGACGCGGTCGCCGACCGACTTCGCGACCGGCAGACTCTCGCCGGTGATGAGCGACTCGTCGACATGGCTGCGCCCCTCGGTCACTTCACCATCGACGGCAACGCGCTCGCCGGGTCGCACGCGAACGATGTCGCCGAGCGCGACTCGCTCGACTGCGATGTCGATCTCCGCGCCGTCGCGCACGACCCGCGCGGTGGCCGGGCGCAGCGCGTTGAGCGCGCGGATCGCATCGGTAGTCTGGCGCTTGGCGCGCCCCTCGAGCCACTTGCCGAGCAGCACCAGCGTGATCACCGCCGCCGACGCCTCGAAGTACAAGTGCGGCATGCCATGCGCACCGTGCCGCACGAGCAAGTACACCGACAGCCCGTATGCCGCCGACGTGCCGAGCGCGACCAGCAGGTCCATGTTGCCGCTGCCCGCGACCAGCGCTTTCCAGCCCGCGCGATAGAAGCGCCAGCCGAGCCAGAACTGCACCGGTGTCGCGAGAGCCCATTGCAAGCGCGGATCGAGCATCCACTCGATGCCGGCCAGCGCGAGCAGCATCGGCGCGAGCAGCGGCGCCGTCAGCGCAGCGCTGAGCGCAACCGGCCACCAGTCGGCCAGCGGCGCACTCTGCGGCGGCTGCGCTTCGTGCACCTCCTGTGCCGCGTAGCCGGCCTTCTCGATCGCCGTCTTAAGCATCGCCACCGGCACGCTCGCGAGCGCGCGAACCGTCGCCCGTTCGGTGGCGAGGTTGACCGACGCCGACGACACGCCGGGGACCTTGACAAGCGCCTTCTCGACACGCGCGACGCACGACGCGCAAGTCATGCCGCCGACCTGCAGCACGACCTCGTTCGTCGGCATGTTTTGCGGAACCGTCGTGGCCCGCGCGGCGATGGATGAAGTCATGCTCGATTCTCTGCCCACCGCTTTGTCCATGGCGGCATTGTCGAGTTAACAGGCCCTTAGTCGGTGCTAGCCGGCTCGTAGATCCAGGTCAGGCGCAACAGCGCCGAGATCTGGCTCAGCACGCTGTCGAGATTGATCGGCTTGGCGACGAATGCGTTGGCGCCGACGGCGAGGCTTCGCGCTTCGTCGTTGCGGGTGGCATTCGCCGACGCCGCAATGATCGCGACGTCGTCGAACGCCGGCTGTCGACGCAGCTGCCGCGTCGCTTCGACGCCGTCCATCACCGGCATCACCATGTCCATCAGAATCAGATCGGGCCTTAGCGTGTGCGCTTTCTCCAGCGCCTGCTGCCCGTTTTCGGCTTCGAAAACGTCGAAACCGAGCGGGGCCAGCAGATGGGTGACCAATTCGCGGTTGGTGGCAACGTCATCGACCACCAGCACCGTCTTGCGCGCACCGTGGTAGCCGGTCACGTTGCGCGCCTCGCGAGCGGCGGCCGGGCGCGCCGCTGCGAGCGCGAGCTCGAGCTCGAACCCAAAGCGGCTGCCGCGCCCGACTTCGCTTTCGACCTCGATGTTGCCGCCCATCAGGCGCACGAGTTGCCGGCTGATCGCCAAGCCCAAGCCGGTGCCGCCAACGCTGTGCCGCGCATCGCCGACCTGCTCGAACGGCTCGAAGCTCGCTTCGAGCTGATCCGGTGCGATCCCGAGACCGGTATCCTCGACCTCGAAGCGCAGCCGCGAAGCGCCGTTGCGGCCGGGCATCGCCTGAACGCGCAGACTGATCTGGCCGCGGTCGGTGAACTTCACTGCGTTGTCGAGCAAGTTGAGCAGCACCTGGCGCAAGCGCTGCTCGTCGCAATGCACCGCAGCAGGCAAGTCGGGCGCGAGCTCGAGACTGAACAAGAGCCCCTTGGCTTCGGTCTTGACGCGAACGGTGTCGACGATGACGCGCAAGAAGAGTGCCGGGTTCACGTCATCGAGGTGGAGCTCGAGCTTGCCGGCTTCTATCTTCGACAAGTCGAGCACATCGTTGATCAACAGCAGCAGGTGCTCGCCGCTGCTGTGGATCGTGTTCAGGCCGAGCCGCTGGCGCTCGCTGAGATCCTTGTCGCGCCGCAGGATCTGCGCGTAGCCGAGCACCGCGGTCAGCGGCGTGCGCAGCTCGTGGCTCATGTTGGCGATGAACACGCTCTTGGCCTCGTTCGCCGCTTCCGCCGCCATGCGCGCATGCCGATCTGCGTCGGCCTGCTTCTGCGCCGTGATGTCCTCGACCGCGGCGATCACGTGGTCGCTGCCGCGGCTCGCGTCGGGCAACAGCACTTCGGTCACGCGCATCCACAGGCTCGCGCCGTCTTTGCGCAGCAAGCGCGTTTCGAAGCGGCGGCTTCGCTGCTCGGCGTCGGCCAGCGGCGCGAGTTGCGGCGATCTGCGATCGATGTCGGCGGGGTTCATGATCTGGCCGAAGGTCTTGCCGCGCAGCTCGGCCTCGGCATAGCCGAGCATCTCGAGCAGCGTTCGGTTGACGAGCGTGAAGTGGTCGTCGCGGTCGATGACCGCCATGCCGATTCCGGCGTCTTCGAAGATGGTTCTGAAACGCGCCTCGCTCGCATGCAAGATGCGCGCTGCGCATTGCTGCTCGCCGAGGCCGTCGAGAAACGCATTGAACCAGCCGGTGAGCTCGGCCACGTCGTCGTGGCCTTTCACCGGCAGGTGGGTGAGCGATGGCGCGCGCTGCGAGCGCAGCTGCTTGAAGCGCTCGGTGATCTGCCGCAGCGGGATCACCACGCCGCGCGAGTACGCGGCGGCCGCGGCGATCGCGACGAGCAGGCACAGCAACACGCCCAAGGCCGTCGCGCGGCCGATTCCGCTCGCCTGCGCATCGATGGCCGCCAGCGGAATGAAGCCGACCAGCGCCCAGCCCGAGTGCTGCGAGCGCGCATAGCTCACCAGCGTGTCGGCGCCGCCGGCGGTCCACTGGAAGCTGCCGGCATCGCCCTGCAGACGCTCGATCAGCAGGCGATCGATGGTCGAGCCGATCTGCCGCGCGTCGGTGTGCGAGACCACGCGAGCGTTCGCGTCGACGAGCGCGAGTTGCAGGCTCTCTTGGGCGCCGAGCTCGCCGAACTGCTCGCGCATCGCGTCGACGCTGTAGTTCACGACCAGCAGGCCCATCGGAATCCGCTCCGACGTTTCCGCGCTGAAGCCGAAGATCTCTTTGGCCGCGGTGATGACCTTGGCGTGGCGCGAGTTGCCGTTGACGTTGTCGACGATGCCGGCCCAATGCACCGGGCGCGCCGTCACGAGCGCGCGCTGCTGCAGCTGATCGAGCACGTCGCGGCGCAGCTTGCCCGCGTCGAGCGTGTCGCCCACGTGATACTGCGCGCCCCGGCGGCTGAAGATGTCGATCGACACCAGGCCCTTGATGTTCACATAGCCGTTCAGGATGTAGCCGATGCGCGCCTGCATCACGAGCCGTGCATAGTTGTCCGCCGGATCGTAGGGCGCGGCCAGGCCGCTGGTGATCGCTTCGACACCGGAGATGTTGGCGATCAGGTCTTCGATCTGGTCGGTCTGCAGGTCGACATAGCGGCGGCGCTCGTCGAGCAGCTGGGCCAGATGGCGGCGTGCCTCGACCTCGAGCGCGCTGCGCGAAATCTGGTACGAAGCAACGCCCAGGCCCACCAGCGGCAGGATGCTCAGCAGCATCAAGTACGCGATGAAGCGATGGACGATGTTGTGCTGCGGCTGAAAGAAGCCGAAGCGCGATCCGTTGCTCACTTGCCGCCCTTCGCCGGGTCCTTGGCGCTCACGAGACCCATCTCGTTCCCCCGTGAAGAACACCCGATTCGACGCCAGTATCCGCCGATTTTTGGGACTACCATTCCTCGTATGCCGCTATGCAACATCGTCGCTGTCGTCGACGACAACGCCGCCATTCGCGACCTGGTTCGCCTGATGCTCGAGGACCTGAAGATCGAGGTGCGCACCTACCCGAGCGCGCGCGCGTTCCTGGACGATCCAAACAACCGGCAGACCGGGTGTCTGGTGCTCGATGTGCGCATGCCCGGCATGAGCGGCCCCGAGCTGCAGCAAACGCTGCACGACATGCAGTGGTCGCTGCCGATTCTGTTTCTGACCGCGCACGGCGACATTCCGATGGCGGTCGAAGCGATGCGCAGCGGCGCGGTCGACTTCCTGCAGAAGCCGTTCCAAGAGCAGCAGCTGATCGATCGGGTGCAGCGTTCGCTCGAGCGCTCGCGCAGCCAGCGCGAAGCCGAGCGGCGCAACGAGACGCTGCGCGCCCGCTTCGAAGTGCTGACCCCGCGCGAGCGCGAAGTGCTCGACATGCTGGTCGCCGGGCAGCAGACCAAGCAGATCGCGCAGCGCCTGAACATCAGCGTCAAAACGGTCGAAGAGTACCGCGCGACGCTCAAGCGCAAGACCCACGCGAGCTCGATGCTCGAGCTGGTGAGCCTGGCGACCCAGGCGGGTGCCGTGTCAGGCGGACACTGATCGCGGGGAACGCTCCAGAGACTCCCGGGCCGACCCCGTGAAATCCCGGGTCGCCACTTCCGGCGTTGCGGGTTCTCACCGAGCTCGGCCGCCGCTACGCTGGCCCCGTCCCGTCCCTCAACGAGGTGCCCAGTCGTGTTGCGCTCATTGGCGGTGCTGCCCGCGGTCGTCGGCTTGGCCTCAGCGTTCCTGCTGTTGTTCGTTTTCGGCTTGTCGATGCCAACCGTGTGGCTGGCGCTCGCCATCGCAGGTGTTGGCGCGCTGCTAAACGCCGCGCTATACGGCATGCCGCGCCGGGCGCGCAGCGAGTCGGCGACCGCGAGCCTGGTGCGTGACTTCTCCATCGTCGTCGACATGCTGCGTCGCTCGCACGACGCTGCACAGCGGCGCGGCGACGGCACCGACGACGCGACCGAACTCATCAAGACCGTCGCCCACGAGCTCGACGCGATGTTGTCCGAGCTGCAGCAGACCATGCAGACCAAGCAGCGCCTGCTCGATTCGATCTCGAGCCTGGCCGAGGTCGTCGGCGGACTTCGAAGCTTGGCCGACTGCGTGCTCGCGCTCGAGGACAGCCAGGTGCCAACGGGGTCAGCCGACGCGGGCAGCAGCCTCCAGCGCGCCATCGCCGACGCCGCCGAAGCGATGGACGCGGTGCTCGGTGCGGCACGGCAACTGACGCAGCGCGATCGCCGGCTGGTCGCCAACTGGGGAATCGCCATCGACGGCATTCAGCGGCGCATCGGCGACAGCGTCCACCCCTGGGCCGATGCGCGGGACGCGCACGACGACCACGGCGCCGCGGTGCTGGCCCGGCTGAATCGCATGCTCTACGAGCTGCGCTTTGCGGCTCGCGTCGAGCGAATCCTGAAGGCGTTCGATGCGGACATCCTGCATCGGCTGCATCACGCCGGTGCACCCGCCAAGGTCTTCTGAGGAGGCTCCATGGCCAAGACCGTGATGATCGTCGACGATTCGTATTCGCTGCGGCGGATGGTCCAGGCAACGCTGTCCGACGCGGGCTACGAGGTGATCGAAGCCATCGACGGCCGCGACGCGCTGACCAAGCTGAACTCGAGCAGCGCTCGCGTCCATCTCATCATCTCCGACATGAACATGCCGGTGATGGACGGCATCACCTTCGTCAAGGAAGTGAAGACGCACCCGACCTACAAGTCCACGCCGGTGATGATGCTGAGCACCGAAGGCGCGACCGAGAAGAAGCTGATGGGTCGCGAGGCGGGGGCCAAGGCGTGGATGGTCAAGCCGTTCCTGCCGCAACAGATGCTCAATGCGGTCGCGATGCTCGTCAGCTGCGCGAGGTGATCGCGGCCGCGGCAGCCTCAGATGCCCTGCTTGACCCAGCCGGCTGCGACGAACATGTCGACATGATCGTCTGACACGTACAAGCGGTCTTCGTGCTTGGCGATGTCGAAATAGCGTTGCGGGTGGTGCAGCAGGTTGCCGGTGGAAGACAGGTCGATGACCCAGCGGTTGGGGCGGCGCCGCTGCGCCAGATAGCGAAGCTCGAACGGCTCGAGACGCAGCCCGTCATTCGCCGCGAAGACACCGAGCTTGTCGTTGCGCGCCTGCGCCACCGAGAGCCGCACGCCGCGCAGCGACGACTCGTGCTGCGCCACATCGGCGGCCATGCCAGGCTCGAGTACCGCGTCGGGCAACGAGCTTTGCTGGCGGAAAGGATTGATGTTCGGCCAGATGAAGTACGGCAGTGCCATCCCCGCTTGCAGCATGCGCTCGTTGTAAGTCAGCGGGCGACCCGCCGCTTCCTGCTGGTCGCGATTGACGTAGGCGAGCAAGCGGCCGTAGCGATCGACGACGTCAGTGGCAAAGCGCAGGAACAAGCGGAAGCTGTCGTTGGCCAACGCCTGTGCAGCGATGTCGCTCGTGACCTCTTGCTCGAGGAACGCCTGCGCGTTCTTCGCGTGCTTGGCGTGGTTGGTAGCACAGCCCGCGCCGACCTTCGCCGCAAGGTGCGCGGCGAGTGCCGGATCGAGCAGCATCGCACCGTACTCGGCAGCAAACGGGTCGCTCAAGAACCGCTCCCAGTCGGCATTCTCGATCGACGTGAACGGCTTCTTGCCGGGCAGCTGAAAGCTGATCTCCGGGGTGTCGATGCCGAGAAAGCGAAGGCCGAAATTGCCCACCGCCCGCACCGAGAACGTGTCGCCGTCATGCACCGCCTTGTGCGGCGTATCGACGACGCCATTGGCGCTCGCGCCGAGGCCGAAGTGGCCGGTGACCTTGTCGAGAATCGATTCGATTGCCTTTGCCATGACGCGCTCCTTCGAGTTGTCGAACTTATAGGCGACGATCGAGGATTGGGACATCCTGACTTCGTGGGATGCGCCACGTTGCCGGGGACAGTACTGCAATACTCGACCTGCTCGCGGCCAGCACGAAGACTTGGCCAAGATGTCGACCAAGGTGAAGTGCCGGCGGGGCGTCGACGCTTGTCGCTTGGACCACGTGGACTCAAATGGAAACGGCTTGGCCGCTGTCGCAGCCAAGCCGTTCATCATGTTGGTGGGCCCTGAGTGACTCGAACACTCGACCAACGGATTAAGAGTCCGCTGCTCTACCAACTGAGCTAAGAGCCCGAATTCTTCTGGAGGGTCGTTTGGTGGGTCGTGCGTGACTCGAACACGCGACCAACGGATTAAAAGTCCGCTGCTCTACCGACTGAGCTAACGACCCAGCAAGCCGCGCATTATAGCGTCGACTTTTCGGTGGCTCGGGGCGTCGCCACACGACGCAGCAGCGCTTCGATGGCCACGCTCGCCGCGACCATGCCGAAGGTCGCCGTCACCGCGACGCTCGAGCCGTAGCCATGGCAATTCAGGCTGCCGTCGATGTCGCATTCGTCGCTCGGCGCGGTCACGCTTTCGCGCGAGAACACGCACGCGACGCCGATCGCTCCGCTGCGCGCTGCACCGTGGCTCTTGCGCAAGCGCTGGCGCATCGATGCGAGCAAAGGGTCGTGCGTGGCAAGCGCAATGTCGTCGACCTCGACGGCCTGCGCGCGCTGCTTGCCGCCCGCTGCGCCGACGCTGACGAAAGGCGTGTCGCTCGCCAGCGCCCAAGCGGCCATCGCCGTCTTCGCGCGCACCTGATCGCAGGCGTCGATCAGCATGTCGATCGGGCTCGTCAACAGCGCGGGCCAGTTGTCCTCATCGACGAACTCTTCGATCGCGTGGACGACGCACTCGGGGTGAATGTCGAGCACGCGCTCGCGCAAGGCGATTGCCTTGGCTTGCCCGAGCGTCGCGCCCATCGCCTGCACTTGCCGGTTGATGTTCGACTCGGACACATGGTCGAGGTCGATCAAGGTCAGCGCGGCGACACCGCTGCGGGCCAAAGCCTCGGCTGCCCACGAGCCGACGCCGCCGAGCCCGACGACCGCGACTCGCGCGGCGCGCAATCGCGCATAGCCGGCGTCGCCGTACAGACGCCGCAAGCCGCTGAAGCGGCGCTCGAGATCGGGTTCGTGCATGCCCCGATTTTACGAAGCGCTACTTCAGCGACGCGAGACGCTCGCGGCCCGCCTGCGCGGCCTCGGACTTCGGGTAGGTCTTGATCAACTCGTCGATGGTCCGGCGCGCGGCCTTGGAGTCCTTCAGCTCGACCTGACAGTTCGCGATCGACAGCAGCGCCTCTGGCGCGCGCGGGTTGTCGGGCGCGCTCGTCACGAGCGCGCGAAACGCGGGAATCGCGGCCTTGTAATCGCGCCGCCCGTAGTGCGCGTTGCCGAGCCAGAACAGCACCGATTCGCTGTAGCCGCTGCCGGGGTAGCGCTTCTGGAACGCGATGAGAGCGCTCGCCGCGCCGGCGAAGTCGCCTTTGCGCAGCTGCGCCATCGCCTCGTCGTAGAGGCGCTTCTCGTCGGGGTCGGCCTGAAACTCCTTGCCGTCGACCGACACCTTCTGCGGCTCGAACTTGCGCATGCGTTCCTCGACGCCTTGCTGCGTGTCCTTGACGTGGCGCTGCAGCTCGGCGACGTCGCGCAGCAACTGCTCCTCCTGCCCACGCAGCTTGGCGTTGTCGGCGCGCAGCAGCTCGAGTTGGCTGTTCAGGTCGAGCAGGCTGCGCTTGAGCTGGGCGAGCTGGTCGGCCATTTGCGCGTTGAGCTCGGCCTGGCGCGCACGTTGCTGCTCGTTGCTTTGCTCGAGCTTTTGCCGCAGGTCGAGGATCGCGCGGCGCGCCTCGTCATCGTCGAACAGCCCCGCCTGCGCGGCCGGAGCGAACAAGGCGCACGCCAATGCGGCGGCGCCCAAGCAACGGGACATGCGAGTCATGGTGCCCTTCAGCGGTTAACGAGCTCAGCGCGGCGATTCTTCGCCCACGCCTCTTCGTCGCTGCCCTGAACCGCAGGGCGTTCCTTGCCGAAGCTCACGGCTTCGAGCTGGCTGTCAGTCGCACCGAGCAAGGTCAGCGACTTGGCCACCGCTTCAGCGCGCTTTTGGCCGAGCGCGAGGTTGTATTCGCGCCCGCCGCGCTCGTCGGTGTGACCTTCGATCGCGAGGTGGCGCTTGCGGTCGGTGGCGAGCGCCTTGGCCTGCCCTTCGATGGTCGGACGGAACTCGTCTTTGACGACGTAGCTGTCGAAGTCGAAGTAGATGACGCGCGGCAGCTTGTCGGCCGCGTTGGCAGCATTCTTCGTGAGGTCGACATTCGCCACCTGCGACTGCGGCGCAGCGCCCGCCGCGGCGCCGCCGCCCGGCTTCACCGAGCTCGGCGTGCGGGTTTCGACCGGCACCTTGTTCTCATCGAGCGCGACGCTCGAGCAGCCGGCGAGCCACGCGCCCGCAGCCACGACGCACAGAGCCTGGATCCAACGAACAGATGTATTGACACGCACAGATTTCATCGCAGTTTCCTTTTCGAGTTGCCCAGTTCAATCGCCCAACAAACGCGCATCAGCGGCCATAGGGACCCCACACAGGTTCGTGCGCCGTCGTCGACATCAGGCGCGCTTTGATCTTGCCATCGAGCGTGGTGGTCATCAAGACGTTACGACCCTCGGCGCGCGTGGCGTAGATGATCAAGCGGCCGTTCGGCGCGAAGCTCGGACTCTCGTCGTCGCTGGTGTCGGTGAGGGCCTGCGCGTTACCGCTCGCGAGGTCGAGTGTGTAGAGGCGGAATGCGCCGCCTTGGCGCGAGATGTAGGCGAGCGTGCGCCCATCGGGGCTGATCGCCGGGCTGATGTTGTAGCTGCCCGAAAAGCTCACGCGCTCGGGCGCGCCGCCGGCTGCGCTCATGCGATAGATCTGTGGCGTGCCGCCGCGATCGCTGACGAAATAGAGCGTGCGCCCGTCGGCCGTGAAGACCGGCTCGGTGTCGATCGCGCCGCTGTTCGTGATGCGCTTCACGTTATCGCCGCTGCGCCCCATCAGGTAGAGCTGCGAGCCGCCTTCGCGCGACAGCGTGAGCGCGATCGTGCGCCCGTCGGGTGACCAGGCCGGCGCGCTGTTCGAGCCGCGGAAATTCGCAATCGCGCGGCGCTTGCCGGTCGCGACCTCTTGTGTGTAGACCACTGCCTTTTGGCTTTCGAACGACACGTAGGCGAGCTCGCGCCCGTCAGGCGCCCAGGCCGGCGAGATGATCGGCTCGGCGCTTTCCAACGCGACCTGAAAGCTTTCACCGTCGGCATCCGCGACGCGCAAGGTGTAGCGATTGCCGTTCTTGACGACATACGCGATGCGGGTCGAGAACACGCCCTTCTCGCCGGTCAGTTTCTCGTAGACGAAGTCGGCGATGCGGTGCGCGGCCAGGCGCAAATCCGCCGGGTTGACCGCGTTGCTTTGGCCGCCGAGCTCGACGCCTTTGACGACGTCCCAGAGCTTGAATCGCACATCGAATCGGCCGTCCGCGAGGCGCGTCACCGAGCCGGCAACGAGCGCATCGACCGCACGGCTGCGCCACTCGCTCATCGCCGGCTGGCTGGTCTCATCGAGTGACCCCGGTGCATCGATGTTGCGGAACAGCCCACTGCGCTCGAGGTCGGCGCGGATGATTCCCGAGACCGACTGGCCGCTGCGATCTTCGTCGCGGAACTTCGCGACTGCGATCGGCACTTGCGTCGCGCCGACGCCGGAGATCTCGACGCGGAATTGCGCGAATGCCGGCAGCGCCAACAGCAGCGCCGATGCGGCAAAAAATGTTCTTCTGTTCAGCATGACCTGTCATGACCCCGTTTTGGCTGCTTGGTTCATTGCATCGCTGCGCGCACCGGCTGGCGCGAGCAGACCCATCTTCAGATAGCGGTAGTACGTTCCCTCGGCCACGTAGAGCGCCAGCACGAAGCCGAGCCGCCCGTCGAGGAACCCGCGTCGCAGGACGTAGCAACGGATGAACGCCCACAGTCCGTGCGCGAGTGCCGACGCAAGACCGCCCTTCTTGCCGGCACGCACCTTGTCGAGCGCGCGGCCTGCCGTGTA
>VBCQ01000297.1 GCA_005882155.1 Betaproteobacteria bacterium | reverse complement strand
GCGGTCAAGCACGTCGAGCACGTCGCCGAGGCGCTTCACATCGGCGAGCGGGTTGCCGCCGAGCTTGATCTTGAAGAAGCGATGGCCGTAGCGCGCAATGACCGCGGGCAGGCTCACCGGCAGTCCGTCACTCGCGTCTTCGTGAGCGTGCAACTCGTCGAGCATGCCGATCGTGTGGCGTGCGTCGATGACGCGCAGCGGCGTCAGCGTCGGCAGCCAGGCGTTCCAGTCGAAGCCGCGCAGATCGGGGATCGGCGCGCTGTCTTGCAAGCCGCAGAGGTTGCGCGCGACGGCGTCGAAGAACGACACGTCGAGCGCGCGGCACAGCGCGTCGAGCACGGCGCGATCGACGACGGCCTGGCCGTACGCGCACGACAGCTCGGTGGCACCGTCGCGCTCGCCCGTCTGCAGCAAGGCGCTGTAGTGGCGCGCGAACAAACCGAACGATGACGCCGGCGTGTCGTTCACGTACGCGGCGATCGCGCGATCGACCGACGCGGCCAGATGCGCGACGTTGTCCGCGTGGCTGAATTCGGCGCGCTTGTCGAACCACTTCGGTACCATCAGCTCGGCGGCGAAGCCGGTCATCTGCCGCTCGCCGGCGACTTCGATCGTCGCTCGCACGAACAACTGCGGACAGGCGCGCAGCGTGACCGCACCGAAGCGAAACGGCAACCGCAGCCGCACCGGGCGAACGCCGGCATCGATCGCGCGAACCACAAGCGCCGGTGTGTCGCTCATGATCAGTGCCTCGAGGATTCAATGCGCATCGAGCGAGCCCTGCGCGAAGAAGTGGGCGCGCAGCGATCGGGCGTAGCCGGCGAATTTCTCGCTGCCCATCACGTCGAGCGAGCGCGGACGCGGCAAGTCGATGTCGTAAACGGCGGCGATGCGGCCGGGACGCTCGGTCATCACGAACACGCGATCGGAGAGAAAGATCGCTTCGGGAATGCTGTGCGTGATCAGCAGCACTGTCTTGGCCGCGGCCATCCAGATGCGCTGCAGCTCGAGGTTCATTCGCTCGCGCGTCATCGCGTCGAGCGCACCGAAGGGCTCGTCCATCAGCAGCACCGGCGGGTCGTGCAACAGCGCACGCAGGATCGCCACGCGCTGCTGCATCCCGCCGGACAGTTGCCACGGGTACTTGTTCTCGAAGCCGGCCAAGCCCGCCATCTCGATCAGCTGGCGCGCGCGCGCGCGCGCCGCGTTCATCGGCAAGCCGCGGATTTCGGCCTGCAGCAGGATGTTGTCGACGACGCTGCGCCACGGCAGCAAGAGCGCGCTCTGGAAGACGATGCCCACGTTCGTCTGCGGCCCGCGCACTGCCTGGCCCGAGAGGCGCAGCTCGCCGCCGCTGAGCGGCAGCAGCCCGGCGACGAGCTTCATCAAGGTGCTCTTGCCGCAGCCCGATGGCCCGATCACCGAGACGAACTCGCCGGCGCGAATCTCGAAGTCGAGCGGCTTCAGCGTCTCGACTTCGCCGTCTTGCGTGCGGTAGGTCTTGGCGGCGGCGCGCGCCTCGATCAGCACCTGCGCGTTGCGCGGGGTCGATGCGGCACGCTGCAACGGATGGATCGCTGCACTCATCTGGCCGGTCAACCGATCAAGGCAGAAAGTCGAGCGTGACCCAGTCTTCCGCCTTGCCGCGCGTGGCGGGATCCATGCCGCCGTACTGCACCAGCAAGTCGAGCGACTCGTTGACGTTCTTCATCGAGACGCGGAACGGCCGTTGGCCCTTCGTGTCGTCGGTGTGGTACAGGGCGGTCGTCAGCTTCAAGCCGGTGAGCATCGTGTCGCGCTGGCCGGATTTCGGCATCGCCTTCAGCGTCGCATCGACGGCCGCTTCGGGGTTCTTCTGGGCCTCTTCGAGCGCACGCGTCGATGCGCGCATGAAGCGCTTCACGAGGTCAGCTTTGTTGCCCATCGTGTCCTTGCTCGCGATCACGCCCGAGCTGATCAGATTGACCCCGTAGTCGGCGAAGCGAACCACCTGCACCGGCTTGTGGGTCGCGTCTTGCAGCTTGATGTTCTGGTCCATCACGTAGCCGAGCAGCACATCGGCCTGGCCGTTGATGACGGCGTTCAGCTTGGTCTGCGCGTCGCCCGACACGGTCTTGAACTGGCCTTCCTGCAGCCCCGTCTTCTTCAGGAACAGCGGCCAGATCTGGCTCATCGAATCGCCCGGCGTCATCGCGACCGTCTTGCCGACGATGTCTTTCGGCGTCTTGATGCTCTTCTCCGCAAAGCCCATCACCGACATCGGACTCACCTGCAGCGCGACGCCCACCGCCTTCACCGGTGCGCCCTTGCTCGCGGCCTTGATCATCGTCGGAACGTCGGCATAGCCGAAGGTTGCCGAGCCTGCGGCGACCGCCTGGATCGTCACGCCCGAGCCGCGACCTTCCTGGATCTCGAGGTCGATGTTCTCGGCGTCGTAGAAGCCTTTTTCCTTGCCGAGGAAGAATGGCGCGTGCTCGCTGTAGACGTACCAGTTGAGCATCAGCACGACCTTGTCCTTGGTCTGTGCCTGGGCGGGGACGACGAGGCCGGCGGCGAGCGCGGCAGCGGCCAGCGTCTGGATCAGGGTGCGTCTTTTCATGCTGTCTCCTTTTATCTTTCACTTCACAGGGAATCAGCGTGGTCGTCGAAGGCTGTGGGGTTGTGGGCGAAGGCAGGGGCGGCGGACAACTCGCTAGAGTTGTCCACGGCGGCTGCCGGTGCGCGCGAGCGCATCGTCCACAAGTCCACAGCCTGGCTGCGGCCTCGTTGTCGGTTTGGCGGGGGCGTGCAGCCCGTTGTCTCCAGGGGCTGGCGAGTTCGCTCGCAAGCCCGCCACCAAGCATTT
>VBCQ01000295.1 GCA_005882155.1 Betaproteobacteria bacterium | reverse complement strand
ATTTCGGCGCGCACGACGAACTCGAGCTTCAACAGCGTCGCAATGCAGTCGAGCCGGACGCGCACGGTGCAAAAGCGCGTCCGCATGTCGTTGGCGTAGCAGGCGGCCATCGTCACCAACGGCGTCGGCTGGCCTTGCGCGTCAGGCACGGTCTGCGCACCGAGCCGAGGCACGTCGCCGCGATCACGCAGTTCGACGATAAACGGGGCGAGACTCTCCGGCTGCACAGCACCGCCGTAGCCCTTGAAGTCGGTCAGCAGGGCCCACAGCAGATACGGGTCGAGCTTGCGCGACGCGATGTCGGCAATGTCCATGGCACGGTACCCGTCTGGCTCAGGCGTGCGGACGTTGCGGCGGCACCGCGAAGCGCGCATCTTTCCACTCGGCCTCGGCTTGCCGCCACATCCATTTCAAGACCGGCGACGCAGGCTCGGCGGGCAGAGGTGCTTGCGCTTTCGATTCGAAGTAGGGCGGCGTCGTGGCGCTGCCCACCGGGTCGAGCAGTTCGTCGCGGACGAAGTCGCGATCGGCGACGACCATCTTGTCGCCCTTGAAGTCGCGGCTCTGCCATTTCTCGCCGCTGCACCAGCTGACGAACAGACCGGCCAAGGTGTCGCCGAGCAGGCGACCGGCGGTGCTGTCGGCGGGGAAGTGCAAGCCGGCGACGACGCGGTTCTCAGCGATGCGAGCGGCCAGGTGATCGAGCTGCAGCGCGACACCGCTGCCGGGCTGCTGACCCATCAGCTCGCGCATCACGCGGGCGAACATGTACGCCTCGGTCGCGTGGCCGCTGGGCAGCGCGCAGTAGCCCGGCGTCAGCAACACCGGCTGAATCTGCGGCGAGAACTCGATCGGCCGCGGACAGCCGAGCGCGTGCTTGAAGCGCATCACGCTGAGCATCGCGAACTGCAACGCGACGGTGATCAGCTCGAGCGTCTTCGGCGTGCGGTTCGGATGCAGATTGACGACCGAACTCCAGAACGAGAACTGCGGCAGCACCTGGGTGAGGACTTCGCTGGCCCGGTCTTCGCGGCGCGAGGCCCAGCTTTCGACGACGTCGAGCTGCGCCTTGAACACCGAGAAGCCGGGGCGCCGCATCCGCACGACCGGCAGCGCGGCAGCGCTCGCGGTCGACCCCGGAGCGTCGAGCGCCGGTGCCGACAACCAGTGAAGCGCTGCCGATGCGCCATCGGCACCCGGCACGAAGTGCACATGCGCGAGCAACTCCTGCTCGGCGAGAAAGCCGCGCACATGCGGATCGAGCTGGCGCAGGCGCTCGGGGTCGCTGCCGAGCGGCAAGCTCTCGTTCGCAAGCCACGCGGGTGCCGGGTCCCATGGCACGGGCGGTCCGCCGACGCGCCCTGCGACCGCTTCGCGGCTTTTCGTCAGCGCATCGAGCAGCATCAGGTTGCCGAGGTCACCCGAATAACCGGCGACGCCCGCCATCCCGGCCATCCCTGCCATGCCGGCCATCCCTGCCATGCCAGCCATGCCAGCCATCCCCGCCATCCCTGCGAAGCTCATGTCGTTTCCTTCCCTGGGGTCGTCGCCCCTGCCCTTGTTTTCTTGACGCTCAGGCCGGCAGTCCGGCCATGCGCAGCGCTTGCGCGTACGCCTGGACCTGCGTCGAGACCTGTCCTGGATAGCGATCGATGAAGCCCTGCACCGTCAGCTCGGGCTCGAGCTTCACGAGCGCGTTGACCGTCTCGCGGGCCTCGTCGACATGGCCGCCGAGCACTTGCGCAATCGCCAGCGAGCGGTAGGTCGATGTGTGCGTGCGGTTGGCTTTCAGCGAGCGCTGCGCCAATTCGATCGCGTGCTCATAGTCGCCCGACGACAGGACCGCAGTGGCCGCCAGCGAATCGAAGAAGTACTTCAACGGGTCGAGCGGCGAGAGGCGCAGCGCGCGCTGCGCTGCGGCGCCGGCGAGCGCGCCTTCGCCCTGGTACGAATGCAGTGTCGACGTGAACAGCCAGGCCAGCGACTCGTTCGGGTTGCAAGCGAGCGCGGCCTCGTAGTGGCGCCGCGCCTCGGCAAGGTCCTTCTTCAGATACGCCTGGATCAGCCCGCCGATCGCGAGCGCGAGACCACACGACGCGTCGGCGTCGAGCGCGCGCTGCACGCTCGCCTGCGCGAGCTGCGTTTCGCGCGTCTTGTCGAGCGTCCAGCCCTGCACGACGCGCAGCACATGCCACTTGCCGAGCCAGGCATGGGCTTGCGGTTGGCGGCGATGCCGGTCGGCGAGGTGCTCGAGCATCTGACGCGCGCGGTCGAACTCGCGAAACGACGCGCGGTGCATCAGCGCGGTGGCGCCCATCAGCAGGGTGCAGCTCTCGAGTGTCGGCAGCGGCGACGTTGCACCGCGATGCAGCTCGCGGGCGACGATCGCCGAGCCGACTTCGGCGACGATCTGCGGCACCATCGGGTCGTCGCCGGCCAGCACGTCGTTGGTCAGTGCGCCGAGCGTCGCGGCCCAGAGGGTGCGTTGGGTGTTCGCGTCGGCGAGCTCGATCGACAGTCGCACTTTGGCGCCGACCAAGTGGTACGAGCCCGACAGCACGTAGCGCACACCGAGCGGGCGGCTGATGTCGGGCAGCGACGCGGCGCGGCCGCGAAACGCGCTCGTCGACAAGCGCGAGATGACGTGCAGGTGCGGTGACTGCGACAGCCCGCCGATCACTTCGTCGGCCAGCACGTCGCCGAGCACCGCATGCTCGGCGTCGTCGACCCGTGCGCGAAACGGAATCACCGCGACCGTCGGCAACAAGGCCTCCGGATCGGCCGCGCTGCCGAGCACCGACGCGTCGCCCGGCTCGCCGACGCGATAGACGCGCACCGGCTGCTGCACATGCTTCAGATAGCAGTCGCCGAGGTCTTCGATCTCGGCGTCGAGCCCGTCGGTCAGCGCATCGCGCACTTCGGCGGACACGACGATTTCGCCCGGGCCCGCCAGCGTGGTGAGCCGTGCGGCGAGGTTCACCCCGCTGCCGTAAATGTCGAGCTCGTCGACGATCACGTCGGCCACATGCGCGCCGATGCGCAAGTACAAGCACTCGTCGCTGCGGCGACTCTGGTTGGCTTTGGCGATCGTGCTTTGCATGGCGATGGCGCACTGAATGGCAGACGGAACGGCGGCGAACTCGACCATCAATCCGTCGCCCAGGCTTTTCACCAGCCTGCCGCTGTGCTGCGGCAAGAGCTGCGTCACCACTTCGCCGACGAACGCCTGCCAGCGGCGCACGGTGTCTTCCTCGTTCTGCTCGATCAGCCGAACCGATTCGACAACGTCCACCACGACGACCGTGCGTGCGGCGCGGCGGTAGACCGGCCATTGCGCTTCGGGTTGGGTCGCCGTCATGGTGTTGGGGTTGCAGCGGGAAGTCATCCCCATTCTGTAGGAGACAGCCTCAACCCACTACGTGAATCCTCCACACAGCGCAGCGCTGCGGCGGCGCCGCGACGTGTCGACTATTGATTGTTCGGCGAGGGCTCGGCTTCGGCCTCGTGGCGCTTTTGCGCAGGCTTGGCCGCCTCGAAGCGCTGAGGCGGCTTGTCGGCGCGCGCATACAGCGGCTCGACGGCCGGCAGGCTGGCTTCGATCTCATGAATCCGCGATGCGCCGGCGGGGTGGGTCGACAGCCATTGCGGCGGCGAGCCCTTGCTCGCGGCCGTCATCTTCTGCCACAGCGTCACGCCGGCACGCGGGTCGTAGCCGGCGCGGGCGGCGAGGTCGAGCCCGACCTTGTCGGCCTCGGACTCGTCTTCTCGGCTGAAGCGCAAAGTGAGCAGCTGGCCGCCCATGTTGGCGAAGTAGCGGCCGGTGTTGCCGAGGCCGAAGATTGCCGAGCCGAGCTCGATGAGCCCGTTGGTCGCCGTCGTCTTGCCGAGGCGCTCGCGCGCATGCTCGCGCAACGCATGGGCGATCTCGTGGCCCATCACGATCGCGACCTCGTCGTCGTTGAGCTTCAGCTGGTCGAGCAGACCGTAGTAGAAGGCGATCTTGCCGCCCGGCATGCAGAACGCGTTGATCTGCTTGCTGCCGATCAGATTGACTTCCCAGTTCCAATGCGCGGCGCGCGGCGTCGACTTCAAATTCGGCGACGTGGCGTGCGGGATGATGCGCTGCGCGATCGCACGCAAGCGCACCAGTTGCGGGTGACTTTCGGGCGCCAGCGCGTGCTGCTGCGCGGCCTGGCGCAGCATCTGCTGGTACTGCTGCGCGGCCGCTCGCTCGATCTGCTCGGCCGGCACGAGCTGCGCAAGACTCGATCGCTCGTCGAGCTGGACGCCGTCGGCGTGCGCGAAGCTGGGCAGCGACAACGCCGCGGCGGTGACGAGCATGCCGTGGGTGAAGAGCCGGCGCGAATGCAGCGCGCAGTGGCAGGCTGGGGGATGAGTCATGAAATGCTCGGAGTCGAAATATCGAGGGCTTGTTCCGCGCCGCTCAGTCCTCGACCCGCGGCGCATCCGGGTCGAATTCAAGCGCACGCACGGGGCCGCGCATCCACCACAGCATCAGCAAGGCGGGCAGCGCCATGATCGTCGAAACGACGAAGAAGGTCGGCCAGCCGATCGACTCGGCGAGCACACCGGCGAGCGGCCCGACCCAGACGCGGCCGACCGATGCGAAGGCCGACAACAGCGCGAACTGGGTCGCGGTGAAGCGGTGGTTGCACAGGCTCATCAGGAAGGCGAGGAACGCGGCGGTGCCCATTCCGCCCGACAGGTTCTCCGCAGCGATCACCAGCAGCAGGCCGCCGTCGACGGGAGTGTCGTGGGTCAGCTTGACGAAGCCCCAGTCGAACGCCGGTATCGTCAGCCCGGGCAACAGCCCCTTGCCGCTGACCGCGAGCCACCAGAAGCCGAGGTTGCTCGCCATCTGCAGCACGCCGAACAGCAGCAGCGCGCGCCACAGCCCGAGCCGCAGCATCAGCGCGCCGCCGATCAGCGCGCCGCCGATCGTCAGCCACAGGCCGATGATCTTGTTGACCACGCCGACCTCGGCGGTGCTGAACTGCATCGCCTGCAGCAGGAACGGCGTCATCAATGAGCCGGCGAACGCATCGCCGAGCTTGTAGAGGACGATGAAGGCGAGGAACGCAGCGGCACCGTCCTGCGCGAAGTAGCTGCGCAGTCCGCCGAGCAGGGTCTCGAACTTCGCCGCGCGCGCCGCCCAGGCAGCGAGCGGCAGCGTGAGCGCGATGCCGAGCATCAGCGCGGCGAGGTCGACCCATTTGGCTTGCAGCGCCGGCGCCATGTCGCTGCGAGCGAACAGCGGCGACAGCAGCGCGCTCGCGACGCGCGGGCCGAAGCGCTCGCTCAACGCGGCGCCGACAGCGACCGCAGCGACCACCGCGGCGAAGCCGAGCACATCGCGCCGCGCGACGCTGGCCGGCACCGGCGCCGCGACGAGCCGGGGCAGCACCAGCGCCGACAGTACGGCCGCGCCGATCATCAGCCAGGCCATGAAGCGATAGACCTCGGGCCAGCTCCAGCCGCCGCCTTGCGTCGGATCGACCCAGATGAAGGCGACGCCACCCGACAGGATCATCGCGAGGCGATAGCCGAGCACGGTGAGCGACGAGCCGAGGCCGCGCTCGCGCGGCGCCAGCAAGTCGGTGCGGTACGCGTCGACGACGACGTCCTGCGACGCCGAGACGAACGCGACGAGCACGGCAAGCAGCGCGAACGCGCGTGTCGCTTGGCTCGGCGAGACGCTCGCCATCCAGAACAGCGACGCGGCGAGCGCCAGCTGCGTCAGGACCAGCCAGCCGCGGCGCCGGCCGAGCCAAGGCAGCTCGAAGCGGTCCATCAGCGGCGCCCACAGAAACTTGAAGGTGTAGGGCAGACCGACGAGGCTCAGGAAACCGATCGTCGCGATGTCGATGCCTTCGACGCTGAGCCACGCCTGCATCGCCTGCCCTGTGAGCGCGAGCGGCAAGCCCGATGCGAAGCCGAGCAGTGCGACCACCGCGAGCCGGTGCAGCGCGGCGAGGCTGTAGCGTGACGGTGCTGCAGCGGACGCGGCGGGAGAACTCATGCGGACATTCTAGAAACCGCCCCGCAGAATGGTTGTTTGATTGTTCGCGCCTACAGCGTGAAGTCGTAGTCGATCACCACCGGCGCGTGATCCGAGAAGCGTTGCTCGAGGTAGATGTGCTCGCGCAGCGCCTTCGACGCGATGCCCGGCGTCGCGAGGTGATAGTCAAGACGCCAGCCGACGTTCTTCGCCCACGCCTGGCCGCGGTTGCTCCACCAGGTGTATTGCTCCGGGTGCGGGTTGAGGGTGCGGAACACGTCGACAAGCCCGATCTTGTCGAGCGCGTGACTCAACCACGCGCGCTCTTCGGGCAGGAAGCCGCTGTTCTTCTGGTTGCTCTTCCAGTTCTTCAGGTCGATTTCCTTGTGCGCGATGTTGATGTCGCCCATCAAGATGAACTCGCGCTTGCCCTTGAGCGCGCGCAGGTGCGGGCCCATCAGCGCGAGAAAGCGGAACTTCGCCTGCTGCCGCTCCTCGCCGCTGGAGCCGCTTGGAAAGTAGCAGCTGATGATGCTCAGCTTGCGCTGTGGCGTGTCGTAGCGCAGCTCGACATAGCGGCCCTCGGCGTCGAACTCGGCCTCGCCGATGCCTTGCTTCAAGTCGCTCGGCTCGTGGCGCGTGTACAGGCCGACACCCGAGTAGCCCTTCTTCTGCGCGAAGTGAAAATGGCCGTGCATTCCGGCCAGTTGCTCGAAGCGCCCGGCCACGTCGGTGGCCTGCGCTTTGACCTCTTGCACGCCCATACAATCGGCGGCCACGCGCTCGGCGAAGGCCTCGAAGCCCTTGTTCGCCGCCGAGCGGATGCCGTTCAAATTCAACGTGACCAGACGCAACACTTGAGGTGTCCTCGATGAACCCGACCGCGACCGGCGACACCTTGGCGAGCGACTTCGTGAAGTTCTCGGTCGCGTCGGGCGTGCTGCGCTTCGGGGAGTTCAAGACCAAGGCCGGGCGGCTGTCGCCCTACTTCTTCAACTCCGGCCTGTTCGACGACGGCGCCAAGCTCACCCGTCTCGCAGAATTCTATGCGCGCCGATTGCTCGCGTCGGGCGTCGAGTTCGACATGCTGTTCGGCCCTGCCTACAAGGGCATCACGCTCGCCGCCGGCACTGCCATCGCGCTCGCGAACCTCGGCCGCAACGTGCCGTTCTGCCACAACCGCAAGGAAGCGAAGGACCACGGCGAAGGCGGCTTGATGGTCGGTGCGCCATTGCGCGGCCGCGTCGTCATCATCGACGACGTGATCACCGACGGCGCGTCCAAGCGCGAGTCGGTGGAGATGATCCGCACCGCCGGTGCGCAGCCGGTCGCGGTGCTGATTGCGCTCGACCGGATGGAACGCGGCGGGCCGGATGACAACTTGTCCGCACATTCGGCCGTTGAAGACTTCACGACTGCCTACGGTCTGCCGGTCGTTGCCATTGCGACGCTCACGGACTTGCTGCAGTATCTGCGCTCCACCGACGACCCGAGCTTGAGCGCTCACTTTTCTCGAGTCGCCGATTACCGTGGACGATACGGAGTGTGAATGCGTGAACGCGCTGTGATGTCGATGTGGGCCCAATATGCGGCGAGCCTGTGCGCGATCGGCATGCTCGCGTTGGCCGGCATCGCGCAAGCCGCACCGAACCCGATCTACACCTGCGTCGACGCGAACGGCAGAAAACACACGTCGGACCGCTTGATTCCCGAATGTGCGCTGCGTGATCAGCGCGTGTTGAACCCAGATGGATCGGTCAGGCGCGTCGTCCCGCCGGCGCTGACTGCCGAGGAGCGCGCAGCGCAAGAGACGCGCGAGCGCGAGGCCGCCGCCGAGCAGGCCGCGCACCAGGACGCGGTGCGTCGCGACCGAAGCTTGGCGATTCGCTTTCCCAACGAAGCGGCGCACAACAAGGCGCGCAACGCCGCGCTCGACGACGTGCGCAAGTCGGTTCAATTGTCAGAAAAGCGGCTCGCCGAACTCGCCGCCGAGCGCAAGCCGCTGCAGGATGAAGCCGAGTTCTACAAGGGCCGCACGTTGCCGGCCAAGCTCAAGCAATCGATGGACGCCAACGATGCGTCGACCGAGGCGCAACGCTCGCTGATTCAGAACCAGGAGTCGGAGATCGTTCGCATCAATGGGCTGTTCGATGCCGAGCTCACGCGATTGAGAAGGCTGTGGAGCGGTGCACCCCCCGGCTCGCTCGGGGCACCGGTGATTGCCGCAGCGGCGGCGGCATCGGCGCCGGCGCCGCGCAAGGCGGCATCCAAGTAATTCACCCAGTCAGCCGAGCTTCTTCTTCAGCAGCTCGTTGACCTGCGCCGGGTTGGCTTTTCCCTTCGTCGCTTTCATCGCCTGACCGACCAGCGCAATGAAGGCCTTGTCCTTGCCGGCGCGGTACTCCTCGACCGATTTCGCGTTGGCCGCCAGCACCTCGTCGACGATGCGATCGAGCTCGCCGCTGTCGCTCATTTGCTTCAAGCCCTTGGCGGCGATGAGACCATCGACGTCCTGAGCTTCGCCGCTCCACAGCGCGTCGAACACCTGCCTTGCGCCATTGTTCGAGATCGTGCCGTCGGCGATGCGAGCGATCAGCGCCGCGAGCGTGGTCGCAGCGACCGGGCTCGCTGAGATGTCGCGGCCTTCAGCGTTGAGCCGCCGCGACACTTCACCCATCAGCCAGTTGGCCGCGAGCTTCGGTGCGCCGCAGGCCTTGGCGGTCGCTTCGAAGTAGGCAGCGAAGGCCTGGCTTTGCGTCATCATCGTCGCGTCGTATGCCGGCAGCGCGTAGTCGGTGTGGAAGCGCTCGGCCATCACCCGCGGCAGCTCGGGCATCTCGGCCTTTACGCTCGCTATCCATGCCGACGTGATGACCAGCGGCGGCAGATCGGGATCGGGAAAATAACGGTAGTCGTGTGCGTCTTCTTTGCTGCGCATCGCGCGCGTCTCGCCGGTGTCGGGGTTGAACAGCACGGTCGCCTGCTGCACCGATCCGCCGTCGTCGATCAGGTCGATCTGCCACTGGATTTCGTAGTCGATCGCCTGCTGCAGGAACTTGAAGCTGTTCAGGTTCTTGATTTCGCGCCGCGTGCCATAGGGCGCGCCGGGCTTGCGCACCGATACGTTGGCGTCGCAGCGGAAGCTGCCTTCCTGCATGTTGCCGTCGCAGATGCCGATCCACTTCACGAGCTCGTGCAAGGTCTTCGCATACTCGACCGCTTCGGCGCTCGAGCGCATGTCGGGCTCGGAGACGATCTCCAGCAGCGGCGTGCCGGCGCGGTTCAAGTCGATGCCGGTGTGGCCGGCATAGTCTTCGTGCAGCGACTTGCCGGCATCTTCCTCGAGGTGGGCACGGGTGAGGTTCACGCGATGCGGTGTGTCGCCCACGAAGAACTCGATCACGCCGCCCTGCACCACCGGGGTCTCGTACTGGCTGATCTGATAGCCCTTGGGCAGGTCGGGATAGAAGTAGTTCTTGCGCGCGAAGATCGAGTGCAAGGCGATCCTCGCGCCGACCGCCAGCCCGAAGCGAATCGCGCGCTCGACCGCGCCGCGGTTCATCACCGGCAAGGTGCCGGGCAACGCGAGATCGACTGCCGAGGCTTGCGTGTTCGGCGGCGCGCCGAAGCGAGTCGGCGAGCCGCTGAAGATCTTCGACTGCGTCGACAGCTGCGCATGCGTTTCGAGGCCGATGACGACCTCGTAGCCGCGAATGAATGGGCTGCTGCTCATCGTCAGAACCCCGCCGGCGCGCGCGCGTGCCAGTCGGTCGAGCGCTGGAATGCGTGGGCCGCGTGCAGCAGTGCGCCCTCTTGAAAATAGTTGGCGATCAATTGCAGGCCGACCGGCATGCCGGCGTCGCCGAAGCCCGCCGGCACGCTCATGCCCGGCAAGCCGGCAAGACTGGCCGGCAAGGTGAAGATGTCGGCGAGGTAAGCCGCGACCGGGTCGTCGGTCTTGTCGCCGAGCTTCCACGCGACCGTCGGCGCGACCGGGCCGGCGATCAGATCGCATTGGGTGAAGCAGTGTTGGAAATCGTCGGCGATCATGCGGCGCAGCTTTTGCGCCTGCAGGTAGTAGGCGTCGTAGTAGCCGTGGCTCAGCACATAGGTGCCGATCATGATGCGGCGCTTGACCTCGGCTCCGAAGCCTTCGGCGCGGGTCTTCTTGTACATGTCGAGCAGGTCGGCGTACTTCGCCGCGCGATGGCCGAAGCGCACGCCGTCGAAGCGGCTCAGGTTCGACGATGCTTCGGCCGGCGCGATGATGTAGTACACGGGAATCGACAGCTCGGTACGCGGCAGGCTCACGTCGACGAGCGTCGCGCCGAGCTCTTCGAGCGCGCGCAGCGCGCTGCGCACGGCGCCGTCGACATCGGCGGCGAGCGCGGCCGGAAAGAATTCCTTCGGCAAGCCGATGCGCAGGCCCTTCAGCGGCTGGCCTGCGCTCGCGCCGTCGCGCGGCTTCAGCATCTCGGCGTGGAAGTCTTGCGGCGGGCGTGGCGCGCTGGTCGAATCGCGTTCGTCGAAGCCGCTCATCGCTGACAGCAGCAGCGCACAGTCTTCGGCGCTGCGCGCGAGCGGGCCGGCCTGGTCGAGGCTCGACGCGAAGGCGATCATCCCGTAGCGCGAGCACACGCCGTAGGTCGGCTTGATGCCGGTGATGCCGCAGAAGCTCGCCGGCTGACGGATCGATCCGCCCGTGTCGGTGCCGGTGGCCGCGGGCAACAAGCGCGCCGCGACAGCGGCTGCCGAGCCGCCCGAAGAGCCACCCGGAACGCGTGACGGATCCCACGGATTGCGCACGGCGCGAAACGCCGAGTTCTCGTTGCTCGACCCCATCGCAAACTCGTCGCAGTTCAGTTTGCCCAGCGTCACCGTACCGGCGCGCGCGAGTTGGTCGACGACGGTCGCATCGAAGGGGCTGCGATAACCGGCGAGGATCTTCGAGCCGGCGGTGGTCGGCAGGTCGCGAGTGACGAAGATGTCCTTGTGCGCGAGCGGTACGCCGAGCAGCGCACCGCGCTCGCCGGCGGCGCGGCGCGCGTCGGCAGCCGACGCTTGCGCCAGCGCGGCGTCGCGATCCGTACACAAACACGCGCCCAACTGTTCGTGACTCGCAACGCGCGCGAGCAGATGTTTCGTGATTTCGACGCTCGACACGACACCCGCATCGAGCGCCCGGCCGAGATCGGCCACGCCCATCTCGTGAAGCGGCTTCATTCAATGACCTTCGGCACCAGGAAGAGCCCGTCCTCGACCGCCGGCGCGCTGCGCTGGTTCAGCCCGCGCTGGTCGGCTTCGCTGACGACATCGTCACGCAGCCGCAAGGCGACTTCGGTCACGGCCGACAGCGGCGTGTACAGCGGCTCGACGCCGCTGGTGTCAACCGCGCTCATCTGCTCGACGATCGAGAAGAAGCCGTTGAGTTGCACGAGCATCGCGGCCTGTTCGGCGGCTTGCAGTTCGAGCCGCGCCAAGTGGGCAATGCGGCTGACATCGTCTGAGCTTAATGCCATGGAAAATGCGTGCTTTTGGACCTTTACCATGGGTCGTAAACCATGGGTGATCGGGTATTATCTTCGGTTATCCACAACCCTCGGCAGCCGCTGTGAACTCAGGGTTCGGCGGCTTTCCGGCGGTCCTGTGTCCTCATGTTTCAGGCGCGCAGCAGCTGGGCGCGGCCATTTGCTCACAGCCTGCTGAACGCCCAATACAAACACCATGTTCGGATCTTTTCGTCGCTACTTCTCGACGGACCTCGCCATCGATCTCGGCACTGCCAACACGCTGATCTACGTCCGCGGCAAAGGCATCGTGCTCGATGAGCCCTCGGTCGTCGCCATCCGCCACGAAGGCGGGCCCAATGGCAAGAAAACCATCCAGGCGGTCGGCGCCGAAGCGAAGGCGATGCTCGGCAAGGTGCCGGGCAACATCGAAGCGATCCGGCCGATGAAAGACGGCGTCATCGCCGACTTCACCGTCACCGAGCAGATGCTCAAGCAGTTCATCAAGATGGTCCATCCGCGCTCGGTGCTCAAGCCGAGCCCGCGCATCATCATCTGCGTGCCCTGCGGCTCGACGCAGGTCGAGCGCCGCGCGATCCGCGAGAGCGCGCTCGGTGCTGGCGCGAGCGAGGTCTATCTGATCGAAGAGCCGATGGCCGCGGCGATCGGCGCCGGCTTGCCGGTGTCCGAAGCCAGCGGCTCGATGGTCGTCGACATCGGCGGCGGCACGACCGAGGTCGGCGTGATCTCGCTCGGCGGCATGGTCTACAAGGGCAGCGTGCGCGTCGGCGGCGACAAGTTCGACGAAGCGATCATCAACTACATCCGCCGCAACTACGGCATGCTGATCGGCGAGCCGACGGCAGAGTCGATCAAGAAGAGCATCGGCAGCGCCTTTCCCGGCTCCGAGGTCAAGGAGATGGAGGTCAAGGGCCGCAACCTCTCCGAAGGCGTGCCGCGCAGCTTCACGATCTCGAGCAACGAGATCCTCGAAGCGCTGACCGACCCGCTGAACCAGATCGTCTCCAGCGTGAAAAATGCCCTGGAACAGACCCCGCCCGAACTCGGTGCCGACATCGCCGAGCGCGGCATGATGCTGACTGGCGGCGGCGCGCTGTTGCGCGACCTCGACCGGCTGCTCGCCGAAGAGACCGGCTTGCCGGTGCTGGTGGCCGAAGACCCGCTGACCTGCGTCGTGCGCGGTTGCGGCATGGCGCTCGAACGGATGGAGCGCTTGGGTTCGATCTTCACGTCAGAGTGATCAACGTACTTATTCGTACCGTTGCAGAACACCTAAACCCGTTCGGGCTGAGGTATCGAAGCCTTCGCGCGGCCGGCGACGGGCGCTTCGATACCTCAGCGCGAGCTGACTCGCTTTAGTTTGCCGACTGCCGTACCGTGGCCACGCCGCTGGGAACTCTCGACAGAACGCCGCCGCCCTTCTTTCGACAGGGCCCGTCGGCGTTGACCAAGCTGTCGTTCTGCTCGGCGCTCGCAATCTTTCTGATGGTGGCCGACACACGGCTGAAGATCACGCAGCCGCTGCGCACGGTCGTCGCCACGGTGCTGAACCCATTCGAGCGTTCGCTGCGCATGCCGGTCGACGGATTGAATGGCGCGAGCGACTACCTGATGGGGCTGCAGCGCGCGCTGTCGAGCGAGACGGCGGCGCGCTCGCAGCTGGCGCGCCAGGCCGAGCGCGCGTCGCGCGTCGAGCAGTTGCAGGCCGAGAACAATCGACTGCGCGCCTTGCTCGAGCTGCGGCCCGCGCTGACGGTGCGATCGCAACCGGCTGAAGTGCTGTACGACGCGCCCGATCCGTATTCACGCAAGGTGATCCTCGACCGCGGCTCGACCCAAGGCATCGCGCTCGCGTCGCCGGTGATCGACGAAGCCGGCGTGCTCGGCCAAGTGACGCGCGTCTATCCGCTGTCGTCCGAAGTCACCTTGCTGACCGACAAGGAGGCGGCGATTCCAGTGCTCAACACGCGCAGCCAGGCGCGCAGCGCGGCCTTCGGCACGGCGATCGGATCCGGGCTGGAGTTGCGATTCATGGCCGGCAACGCCGATGTGCAAGTCGGCGACGTGCTGCACACCTCGGGCGTCGACGGCATCTATCCGCCCGGCTTGGCAGTGGCGAAGGTGACGGCAGTCGATCGCAAGGTCGACACCGGCTTCGCCCGCATTGCGCTCGCGCCGGTCGCGTCGGCCGACGGCGTGCGCCATGTGCTGGTGCTCGACCCCATTGGCTTGCAGATGCCGCCCAAGCCCGAGGCCGCGCCGACCGCGCCGGAGCGCAAGCCGGCAGCGCCGAAGAAGCCGCCGCCGCGCAAGAACGGAGGCCCCGCATGATCATGCCGCGCGGCGCCGGCCAGCTGCTGCTGCCCGCCAATCCGCTGTTCGTCTGGTTCACCCTGGCGATGGCGTTCGCGTTGAACATCGTGCCGCTCGGTCGCAACCCGGCGATGCCCGACTTCGTGGCGCTGGTGCTGGTGTTCTGGAACGTCAATCAGCCGCGCCGTGTCGGCGTCGGCGTCGCGTTCATGTTCGGCCTGATGATGGACGTGCACGACGGCGCGATCCTCGGCCAGCATGCGCTGGCCTACACGCTGCTGAGCTTCTTCGCGATCACGATTCATCGGCGGCTGCGCTGGTTCACGGTGCCGTCGCAGGCGTTGCAGATCCTGCCGCTGTTCGTTGCTGCCCACGCGGTATCGTTCATCGTGCGGATGATCGCCGGCAACATGCTGCCGGGCTGGGAGCTGCTGCTCGCGCCGCTGTTCGAATCGCTGCTGTGGCCGCTCGCGAACTGGGTCTTGCTCGCGCCGCAACGGCGTGCGCCGGACCGCGACGAGAACCGGCCGTTGTAGGTCAGCATGACCGAGCTGAAGAACATCGAGCAGGAGCTGAGCCGCTTTCGCACCCGGCTGGTGGCGGCCGCCGCGTTCGTGCTGTTCGCGTTCGGTCTGCTCGCCACGCGGCTCGTCTACCTGCAAGTCGTCAAGCACGCCGAGCTGTCGACGCAGGCGGAAAACAACCGTATTGCGGTGGTGCCGATCGTGCCGAACCGCGGGCTGATCGTCGATCGCAACGGCGTCGTCCTCGCCAACAACTACTCGGCCTACACGCTCGAGATCACGCCGTCGAAAGTGACCAACCTCGACGCGCTGATCGACCAGATCGCCGAAGTCGTCGACGTGCAGCCGCGCGACCGCAAGCGCTTCAAGCGGCTGCTCGAAGAGGCGAAGAGTTTCGAGTCGCTGCCGATCCGCACCAAGCTGACCGACGAGGAAGTGGCGCGCTTCACCGCGCAGCGCTTTCGCTTCAGCGGCGTGGATATCAAGGCGCGGCTGTTTCGCAATTACCCGCTCGGCGAAGTCGGCAGCCATTTGATCGGCTACATCGGACGCATCAACACGGCCGAGAAGGAAAAGATCGACGACTCGGAAGACGAAGCCAACTACCGCGGGACCGAGTACATCGGCAAGCTCGGCATCGAGCAGAACTACGAGCACGAGCTGCATGGCGCGACCGGCTTCGAAGAGGTCGAGACGAGCGCCGGCGGGCGCGCGGTGCGACGCCTGAAGAGCAACCCGTCGACCCCCGGCAACACGCTGGTGCTGTCGATCGACATACGGCTGCAGGCGCTCGTCGAGCAGCTGTTCGGCGAGCGGCGCGGGGCGCTCGTCGCGATCGACCCGCGCAACGGCGAGGTGCTCGCTTTCGTCAGCAAGCCCAACTTCGACCCGAATCTATTCGTCGACGGCATCGATGCCGACAACTGGAAGGCGCTCAACGAGTCGCCCGACAAGCCGCTGTTGAACCGCGCGCTGCGCGGCGCCTACCCGCCGGGCTCGACTTACAAGCCGTTCATGGCGCTCGCGGCGCTGTCGCTCGGCAAGCGCACGCCGCAGCAGGCGATCAGCGACCCCGGCTATTACTGGTTCGGCAACCACAAGTTCCGCGACGACAAGGAAGGCGGCCACGGCCTCGTCGACATGTACAAGTCGATCGTGCAGTCGTGCGACACCTACTACTACACGCTCGCCAACGACCTCGGGGTCGACGCGATCCATGACTTCATGGCGCCGCTCGGCTTCGGACAGTTGACCGGCATCGACATGCAAGGCGAGCTGAAGGGCATCCTGCCGTCGACCGAGTGGAAGCGCAATGCGTACCGCAAGAAGGAACTGCAAAAGTGGTACGCCGGCGAGACCATCTCGCTCGGCATCGGGCAGGGCTACAACGCGTTCACGATGCTGCAGCTCGCACAGGCCACCGCGACGGTGGCGGCGGGCGGGCAGCGCTTCAAGCCGCACTTGGTGAAGACGATCGAGAACGTCGAGACGCGAGCCCAGCGCGCGCTGTCGGGTGATGCGCTGCCGGCGATGAAGTGGCAGCCCGAGCATGTCGCGGTGATTCACCAGGCGCTGTTCGGCGTCACGCAGGAAGGCACCTCGCGCACCTCTTTCGTCAATGCGCCATACCAGTCGGGCGGCAAGACCGGCACCGCACAGGTCGTGCAGATCAAGGAGAACGAGAAGTACAACGCGAACCTCGTCGACGAGCGCCATCGCGACCACGCGCTGTACACCGCGTTCGCGCCGCTGCAGTCGCCGCGCATCGCGGTCGCGATGGTGGTGGAGAACGCGGGCTTCGGTGCCGGCGCTGCCGCCCCGATCGCGCGCCGCGTCTTCGACTATCTGCTGCAAGGCCAGTACCCGAGCGAGGCCGACATCGCGGCGACGCAGCTCGGCCAATCGACCGCGCCGATCGGCACGCCGCGGCCGGCCGCCGATGTGCCCTTGCCCGGGGCCGGATTGAGCGGCGCGGCCAACGCGGCGTCGGCGGTGACTAGCGAGCAACGCGTGGCGTTGCGGGGCGCGCCATGAGCCGCTGGGCCGCTCCCAAGGCGAATTCCGGAGTGCGCAGCACGGAGGATGCCCAATGAGCGCAGTGTTCGATCGCCCGTCGCTGCTGCAGCGCGTGCAGCCGGCCTTCACCGGCTTCGACGGCCCGTTGCTGTTCGCGGTGATGCTGCTCGGCGCGGCCGGTCTGCTGACGATGTACTCGGCCGGCTTCGATCACGGCACCCGCTTCGTCGACCACGCGCGCAACATGCTGCTCGCGGTGGGCATTTTGTTCGTCGTCGCGCAGGTGTCGCCGCAACGCCTGATGGCGCTCGCCGTGCCGCTGTACACCGTCGGCGTCGCGCTGCTCGTCGCCACCGCGGTGATGGGCGTGACGAAGAAAGGCGCGACGCGCTGGCTCAACCTCGGCGTCGTCATCCAGCCGAGCGAGATCCTGAAGATCGCGATGCCGCTGATGCTCGCCTGGTGGTTCCAGCGCCGCGAAGGCCGCACGCAGGCGTCCGACTTCAGCGTCGCGCTGCTGCTGGTGGCGGTGCCGGTCGCGCTGATCGTCAAGCAACCCGACCTCGGCACCGCGATCCTCGTGTTTTCGGCCGGGCTGTACGTGATCTTCTTCGCCGGCCTGTCGTGGCGGCTGATCATTCCGGTGCTCGTGCTCGCGGCGGTGGCGATTACTGCCGTCGTCGTTTCCGAAGACCGCATCTGTCAGCCCGACGTGAAGTGGCCGATGATTCGCGACTACCAGAAGAACCGCGTCTGCACGCTGCTCGACCCGACCACCGACCCGCTCGGCAAAGGGTTCCACATCATCCAGGGAATGATCGCGATCGGCTCGGGCGGCGTCGAAGGCAAAGGCTTCATGAAGGGCACGCAGACCCACCTCGAGTTCATCCCCGAGCGCACGACCGACTTCATTTTCGCGGCATTCTCCGAAGAGTTCGGCCTGGTCGGCGTCGTCGGCCTGCTTACGCGTTCGTCAACATGGGCATGGTCAGCGGCATCCTGCCGGTGGTCGGCGTGCCGCTGCCGTTCATCAGCTACGGCGGCACGGCGATGGTGACCCTGGGACTCGGCTTGGGCATCCTGATGGCGATCGCGAAGAGCAGGCGACTCGTTCAGAGTTGAGATGATTCGCGTCGGTTTCATCGGCATCGGCAACATGGGCTTCGCGATGGCGGCGGGGCTGCTCGAGCGAGGCTGGCCGGTCGCCGTGCGCGACATCGACGCGCAGCGCGAAGCCGACGCCGCACAGCTCGGCGCCGTGATCTGCGCAACGCCGGCCGAACTGGCCGCATGCAGCGACTGCGTCGTCGTCGCCGTGGTCGATGCGGCGCAGACCGATGAGGTGCTGTTCGGTGTCGGCGGCGCCGCGGCCTCGCTGACGCCCGGCGCCGGCGTGATGCTGTGCCCGACCATCAGCCCGCGCGATACCGAGCGCATCGCCGCTGCCCTCGCCGAGCGCGACCTCGCCTGCATCGACGCGCCGATGTCGGGCGGCCCGGCACGCGCCCGCGAGGGCTCGATGAGCTTGATCGTCGCCTGCCCTGAGGCTGTGTTCGAGCGTCATCGCGAGTTGATCGATGCGCTGTCGAGCAAGGTGTTTCGCATCGGCGAGCGCTGCGGCGACGCCGCCCGCACCAAGCTCGTCAACAACCTGCTGGCCGGCATCAACCTCGCCGGCGCGGCCGAGGCGATCGCGCTCGCCGAACGGCTCGGACTCGACCCGGCCCGCACGCTCGATGTCATCGAGCAGTCGAGCGGACAAAGCTGGATCGGCAGCGACCGCATGCGCCGCGCCATCGTCGGCGACCTCGCGCCGCGTGCCCACACGACGCTGCTCGACAAGGACACGCAGCTCGCACTCGCGATGGCCGCCGATGCCGGCCAACCGACGCCCCTCGGCACGGCTGCCGCCGAGCGCTTTCGCAGCGCCTGCGAAAGCGGCGCCGCGGCGCTCGACGACGCGAGCCTGTTCGAGTGGGCGCGCCGCAGCGGCGTCGCGTGAGCGCTCAGGGGCGCTTGCGATGCGGCCGCGCCAGGAACGTCTCTTCGATGTTCAAGGTGCCGCGTACGCCGATCGCCGCGCGATGTTTCTTCAACCAACCGAGCGCCGCGGTACGTCCGAGCGTGAACAGCTGTTCGAGGAACGCGAGCTCGGTGTTGAACTTGCTGCTCGCGTTGAACGGCGCAAGACCTTCGTCGTCGGCGACCATGTGCAGCCGCAGGTCCTTGTAGCGCCCGGGGTCGAGCTTCTGTTCGTGCAGCAGCCGCGACACGAACTGGATCGCGCGCATCTCGGCGATGCTGCTCGCGTTGAACGGCGCAAGACCTTCGTCGTCGGCGACCATGTGCAGCCGCAGGTCCTTGTAGCGCCCGGGGTCGAGCTTCTGTTCGTGCAGCAGCCGCGACACGAACTGGATCGCGCGCATCTCGGCGATCAGGCTCGCGTTGAAGGTGATCTCGTTCAAGCGGTCGATGATCTCCATGCTGCGCTTGGGCGTGCCCAGGCGCGACAGCGGGTTGATCTTGACGAGCAGGATGTCGAGCGCATGGCTGTCGTAGATCAGCGGATACAGCGCCGGGTTGCCGGTGTAGCCGCCATCCCAGTACGGCTCGCCGTCGATCTCCACCGCCTGAAAGACGAAGGGCAGACAGGCCGACGCGAGCAGCACGTCGATGCTCAGCTCGGGCGCGTCGAACACGCGCGGCTCGCCGGTGTGCACGCTGGTCGCGGTGACGAACAGCCGCGTCGCGCAGCGCTGCACCGCATGCACATCGACATGTCGCTGCACCACTTCGCGCAGCGGGTTCAGGTTCAAGGGGTTGAACTCGTACGGGCTGAACGAGCGGAAGAATGAATTCATCCACTGGTAGCCGGGCAGGTTCTCGAGGCTGAATGGATTGCCGGTTGGCGCAGTCGGCAACGGGCTGAAGATCGCGCCGGTGCGGCTCACGTCGTGCCAGAACGCGCGCATCGCATTGCGCGCGCCGGCGCGCCCGCCGGCGACGAGACCGGTGGCCATCACCGCGGCGTTCAACGCGCCGGCGCTGGTGCCGGAGATGCAGCTGAACTCGAGCGTTTCGTCGTCGAGCAGGCCGTCGAGAACGCCCCACGTGAAAGCGCCGTGCGAGCCGCCGCCCTGCAAGGCGAGATCAAGTGGTTGCAGAGGGGCAGGTGACGAAGCCATCGTGCAGTGGTGTCAGACCACGTCGGCCGCAACCGCCGGCGTCACCACCGCGGGGATTCGCACGGTGAAGCGCGCACCCGGTCCGAACGCGGCTGCGCCCTGGTCGGTGAGCCCCGATCGGTGGCGCAGGTTGGCGTCCTCGAGATGAATCGTCGCGCCATGCTGCTGGACGATTTCACGCACGATCGCGAGGCCGAGGCCCGATCCATCGACGTTGGTGCCGAGCGCGCGGTAGAACGGCTGGAACACCTGTTCGCGCTCGGCGGCGGGGATGCCGGGACCCGAGTCTTCGACCTGCAGCACGACGACCTGGCCGAACGGATCGTCCATCACCCGAACCGTCACGGTGCCGCCGCTCGGCGTGTACTGCAGCGCGTTGTCCACCAGGTTGCGGATCATCTCGCGCAGCAGCAGCGGATGGCCGCGCACTGTGAGGCTCGCCGGCGCGCCTTCGACGGTCTCCGCAGCTTCGTAGCCGAGGTCAATGCGCTTTTCCATCGCGCGTGGAACGAAGTCGCGCACCGTCTCGGTCGCGAGCCGTGCGAGGTTGACGTTCTGCTGATTCGATGCATGGTCCTTGTTCTCGGCGCGCGCCATCGCGAGCAGCTGGTTGACCATGTGCGCCGCGCGCTGGCTCGACAGCGCGATCTGCTGCAGCGATCGCTTCACCGCCTTCGGGTCGCTCGCGCCGGCGTCGATCTCGCGTTGCGCCAGCTCGGCTTGCGTGCGCAGGCCGGCGAGCGGGGTTTTCAATTGATGCGCCGCGTCGGCGAG
>VBCQ01000047.1 GCA_005882155.1 Betaproteobacteria bacterium | reverse complement strand
TGGATCGTCACGCCCGAGCCGCGACCTTCCTGGATCTCGAGGTCGATGTTCTCGGCGTCGTAGAAGCCCTTTTCCTTGCCGAGGAAGAACGGCGCGTGCTCGCTGTAGACGTACCAGTTGAGCATCAGCACGACCTTGTCCTTGGTCTGTGCCTGGGCGGGGACGACGAGGCCGGCGGCGAGCGCAGCGGCGGTGAGCGTCTGGATCAGGGCGCGTCTTTTCATGCTGTCTCCTTGGGGTGGAACATCAGGCGGCGAGCTGAACGTCGATTCGCTGCGAGGCATGCCAGGGCATCAGCCAGCGTTCGATCAGCTCGATGACGAGAAACAACAGCACGCCGACCATCGACAAGATGACCAGCGCAGCGAACATGAGGGGCAGGTCGAAGGTGCCGTTGGCCTTTTGCAGCACGTAGCCGATGCCCGAGTTGGAGCCGACGAACTCGCCGACGACGGCACCGACCACCGCCAGCGTCACCGAGACCTTCAGCCCGCTGAAGATCGACGGCAGAGCGGTCGGCAAGCGGAACTTCAAGAACACCTTCAGCGGGTTCGCGCCCGTCGATCGCGCGAGGTCGATCACGTCGGCCTCGACCGACTTGAAGCCCTGCACGGTGGCGACGACGACCGGGAAGAAGCCGAGCAGAAAGGCCGCGATCACCTTGGGCACGATGCCGAAGCCGAACCACACGACAAACAGCGGTGCGATCGCGACCTTGGGCACCGACTGCGAGAACACCAGTAGCGGGTAGACGAAGCTCTCGACCAGCCGCGAGTAGGCGATCCACATCGCGATCGGCACGCCAATGAGCGCCGACAACGCGAAGCCACCGAGCGTCGCGTACAGCGTCGGCAAGGTCTCGCGCCACAGCATCGGCCACTCGGCGAACAATTGCTTGGCGACAGCGAGCGGCGGCGGGATCAGGTAGGGCGGGATCTTGGCGAGGCGGATCGTCACGTCCCACAGCACGACGAGCATCACGAGCAGCCAGAACGGCCGCACGGCAGGGGAGGTGAACCAGCGTCGCATGTTGTTGTTCACTGTTTGGTGAATTGGACTAGTTCAGCAAGACATACCCCATCACCACCTCGGTGATGTGCGAGAGGCGCTCCGACAGTGCCTTGGGTGCCATCAAGTCGCGAGCGAAAATCGTCGACAGTGTGTGGTTGTTCGACAGATAAAAGTATGAAAGCCCTGCGATCGAGATGTACAAGTGCACCGGGTCGACGCCGCCGCGGAACACGCCCTTGCGGCGACCGCGCTCGAGCACATCGCCCAGGGTCTGGATCAGCGGCGAGTTCATTTCGCGAATGCGCTTGCTCTGCTTGAGGTGGCGCGCGCGATGCAGGTTCTCGCTGTTGAGCAGCGTCAGAAACTCCGGGTGAGCGAGGTAGTGATTCCAGGTGAAAGCGACGAGACGGCGCACCGCGTCGGCCGGGTCGGTCAACTCGAGATGCAGTGCGCGCTCGGCTTCGCGAATATCGCCGTAGGTCTGCTCGAGCACGGCAAGAAAGAGCTCATCCTTGCCGCCGAAGTAGTAGTAGATCAGCCGCTTGTTGACGCCGGCGCGCTCGGCGATGCTGTCGATGCGCGCGCCGCCGAGCCCGCGCTCGGCGAACTCGTCCATCGCCGCGGCGAGAATCTCTTGCTGCGTGCGGTCGGCGTCACGCGTGCGCGGGTCAGCGACAGCAGCGGCGGAGTTGGCCATGGTCAGATAATTCACCAGATGGTGAATTGATCGCATCGGGGCGAACCCTGAAGCCCTGACGCTGCGGCGCGGGGTGCAACGCAGGCACACTCGCGTCTTCAAGACAATCGCGGCCGCATCTCATGACCCTCGCCACCCCGCACCGATTGGCCGGCCACGCCCTCGTCGAAGCGCTGATCGCACAAGGCGTCGACACCGCGTTCGGTGTTCCCGGCGAAAGCTTCCTCGCTGTGCTCGATGGCTTTCATGAGCACCGTGATCGCATTCGCTTCATCGCCTGCCGGCAAGAAGGCGGCGCATCGTTCATGGCCGATGCGCAGGGCAAGTTGAGCGGGCGCCCGGGCATCTGCTTCGTCACCCGCGGCCCCGGCGCGACGAACGCGAGCATCGGACTGCACACGGCGTTTCAAGACAGCACGCCGATGATTCTCTTCGTCGGCCAGGTGGCGAGCGACCAGCGCGATCGCGAGGCGTTTCAGGAAGTGGACTACCGGCAGATGTTCGGGCCCGGCACGCTCGGGACCGGCCCGGTCGTGCTGGTGCTGCCCGAAGACATGCTGACCTGCGACACCGATGCGCCGGTGTTGCCGCGCGTCGAGCCCGCGCTCGCGTGGCCCGCACCGGGCGCGCTGCGCGAGCTGCGGTCGATGCTGATGGCCGCGCAGCGACCCTTCGTCATCGTCGGCGGCAGCGGCTGGGACGCAGTGTCGTGCGACGCGCTGCAGCGCTTTGCCGAAGGCTGGAACCTGCCGGTCGGTTGCGCATTTCGCTTCCAGGATTTGTTTGACAACCGCCATCCGAACTACGCCGGCGATGTCGGCATCGGCATCAACCCGAAGCTCGCGCAACGTGTCATCGATGCGGACCTGATTCTTGCGATCGGTCCGCGCCTCGGCGAGATGACGACCAGCGGCTACACGCTGCTCAAAGCACCGCGGCCGACGCAGAAGCTGATCCACGTTCACGCCGGCGCCGAAGAGCTCGGACGCGTTTACGCCGCCGACTTGATGCTGCAAGCCTCGATGGCCTGCGCGGCCAAGGCGATCGAGACGCTCGCGCCACCGACGACTGTCGCGTGGGGCGAATGGACCGCGTCGGCGCACGCCGACTACGAAGCGAACCACATCGCCCCGGCAGTCGCGCCGCTCGACATGGCGGTCGTCGTGAAGACCGTGCAGCGTCTCGCGCCGGCCGACACCGTCTATACCAACGGAGCCGGCAACTACAGCGGCTGGCTGCACCGCTACTGCCGCTACTACGCGTTGCAACACCACGGCCGCACGCAGCTCGCGCCGACATCGGGCGCAATGGGCTACGGCGTGCCGGCTGGGGTGGCGGCAGCGCTCTTGTACCCGCAGCGCACGGTGGTCAACATCGCCGGCGACGGCGACTTTCTGATGACGGGTCAGGAGCTCGCGACGGCGAGCGGCTACGGCGCGAAGCGGCTCGTCAGCATCGTCGTCGACAACGGAACCTACGGCACGATCCGCATGCATCAGGAGCGCGAGTACCCCGGTCGCGTCAGCGGCAGCGACTTGTTCAACCCCGACTTCGCGGCGCTCGCGAAAGCGTATGGCTTCGAGTCATCGACGGTTCGCAAGACGGCCGAGTTCGAGCCGGCGTTTGCCGCCGCGCTCGAGAGCGGCAAGCCGACGCTGCTGCATCTGCTGCTCGACGCCGACGTGAGCACGACGCGAGCCACGCTGACAGCGATGCGCACGGCGGCGCTTGCGCGCAAGGCGGGCTAGCGAGTCGAACCTTTATTCGCCTCGCCGCTGCCCCGACAGCATCAACACCACGCCGAGCAACACGACGCCGGCGGCCATCCACTCGAACGAAGTGACGACCTCGCCGCCGACCGCGACGCCGAGCAGCATCGCGATCACCGGGTTGACGAAGGTGTAGCTCGACGCGAGGCCGGCGCTCGCGTGCGCGAGCAGCAGCATGTAGGCGTTGAAGGCGATCAACGAGCCGAACACGACGAGATAGAACCAGGCCGCGACGGCGGCGGGTTGCGCCGGCCATTGCGGCGATTCGCCGGTCAACGCCGAAATGATCAGCAGCACGACACCGCCGCACAGCATCTCGCTCGCGAAGCCGGTCGCACCGGGCGCGAGCGGCAGGCTGCGCTGGCTCAGCACGCTGCCGACCGACCAGGTGACGCAGGCGAGCGCGATTGCTGCGAGCCCGGCCGGCGACGCTTGAAATCCCGCGCCCTGCGTCAACATCGACACGCCGCCGAGTCCGACGACGATGCCCGCAAGCTCGAGCCGGGTCGGCTTCAGGCCGTAGAACAGGTTCAGCGCGGCGATCATCAACGGCACGACGGCGATGAAGGCGACGACGAGACCGGAGCCGACCGACACTTCGGCGTAGGCCGTGCCGCCCATGCCGCCGCCGAGCATCAGGCTGCCCACGAGCAGCGCGTTGCGCCACTGCGTGCGCGTCGGCCAGGCGGCGCCGCGCCAGCGCATCCATGCCATCAACACGGCGCCGGCGAACACGAAGCGCGTGCCCATCTGAAAGAACGGCGGGAAGCTCAGCAGTGCGAACTTGATCGCGAGGTAAGTCGAGCCCCAGACGAGCCAGGTCGCGGCGAGGCATAAGGGCAGCAAGCCGGACAGCGGTGACGGTGGAGCGGCGCGGGAGGCGAGTGCAGTCATGGTGTTGTTCGTATGAAGGACGGTGCCCTCGAATCGTATGAAAGCCGCGAGCGTCGATCCATACATCGTTGAAGGTTTTCGCTCGACAATCCGAGTAACTTCAACGGAAAGATCGGGGAATTGCCTTGAACATCGCCATCGACCCCCATGACGCACGAATCCTTGCCGAGCTGCAGGCCGACGCGCGCCTCACGATGGCCGAGCTCGGTCGCCGCGTGCACCTGAGCCAGCCGGCAGTCACCGAGCGAGTGCGCAAGCTCGAGGCGTCGGGCGTGATCAGCGGCTACCGCGCGACGGTCGACTTGAGCAAGCTCGGCTATGGCATCCGCGCGATCATCCGCATCGGCCGCGCCGACTATCCGCGCGTTGCGAAGCTGATCCAGCAAACGCCCGAGGTCGTCAGTGCCTACAACGTGACCGGCGAAGACAGCTGGATCCTCGAGATTGCCGTCATCGACGTCATGCATCTCGATGCAGTGCTCACCAAGTTTTGCGATGGCACCGGCGCGCAGTGAAGCGCTGAAGTCGCCGCTGAAGAAAGTGCGCAAGGCTTGATCGGCAGTGCGAAACTTGGCGTCATGTACTGAGTGGAGCGAGCGAACCACGATGACGACGAACGAGTTTTCGACCTGCGGCCTGGGCGACGAATACAAGAACGATTCGAGCGGCGGATTCCGCGTCTTGCCGCCGGTGTTCCGCGACTTCGGCCGGCGCCGCAAGTTCGCCGGCACGGTCAGCACCGTGAAGTGCTTCGAGGACAACTCGCTCGTCAAGTTCGCCCTCGACGAGCCCGGTGCGCAGCGCGTGCTGGTCGTCGACGGCGGCGGCTCGTTGCGGCGCGCACTGATCGGCGGCAACCTCGGCGCTGCAGCGGCGCGCAACGGCTGGGCCGGCGTCGTCGTTCATGGCTGCGTGCGCGACGCGGCCGAGCTCGCGCAGTGCGATGTCGGCATCCGTGCGCTGGCGCTGATGCCGCTGCCGACCGAAAAGCGCAACGTCGGCGAACGCGATGTCGCGGTACAGATCGATGGCGTGTGGGTGCGGCCAGGCGACCGCCTGTTCGCCGACGAAGACGGCATCGTCGTGATGACTCCATGAGCAGGTGAGCGATGAACATCCAGCAGTTTGCGAAGCACACCGGCTTGAGCGCGCACACGCTGCGCTATTACGAGCGCATCGGCCTGATGGGCACGGTGGGACGCGGGCCGAATGGCCACCGCGTCTACGGCCCGCACGATGCGCAGTGGGCGATTCTGTTGAACCGCCTGCGCGAAACCGGCATGTCGATCCGCGAGATGCAGCGCTACGGCGCGTTGCGTGCTCAGGGCAATTCGACGATCGCGGCGAGGCTCGCGCTGCTCGAGCGGCACACCGACAAGCTCGCCACGCGATTGCGTCTAGAGCATGAGCACATGGCTCGCCTGAGAGAAAAGATTGCCGTCTATCACGCGCAGCTGAACGGCATCGTCACCGGCGCGCACCGCGATCTGCTGACTTAAATCCCATCTCCCCAGGGGGAGGGAGTTAATCCAGCACCTTCAGCAGCTGATCCAGCCCGCCGGCGTTGATCGCGACCATCGCTTTCTCGCGCACCTTCGGCTTCGCGTGGTAGGCGACGCTGAGTCCCGCCTCGCCCATCATCGGCAAGTCGTTCGCACCATCACCGATCGCGATCGCCTGGTGCGGCGTGATGCCGAGCTGGGCGCAGGTCGCGAGCAGCATGCGCTTCTTTTCTTCGCCGTCGCAGATGTCGCCCCACGGCTGGTCGACGAGGCGGCCGGTCAGCGTTTCGTCCTCGACGCCGAGCACGTTCGATCGCGTGAAGTCGATTTGCAGCCGGTCGCGGATGCGGTCGGTGAAGAAGGTGAAGCCGCCCGATACCAGCAAGGTCTTCAGCCCCGCGGATTGCGCGGCGCGCACCAGTGTTTCGGCACCCGGATTCAACTGCAAGCGGCAATCGAAAACCTCGTGCAAGGCCGACACCGGAACGCCCTTCAGCAGGGTGACGCGACGCCGCAAGCTCTCCTTGTAATCGGCGATCTCGCCGCGCATCGCGGCTTCGGTGATCGCCGCGACTTCGGCCTTGCGCCCGGCCGCATCGGCAATCTCGTCGACGCATTCGATGTTGATCAAGGTCGAGTCCATGTCGAACGCGATCAGCTTGAAGTTCGACCACTTCAGCGGCGGCGTGAAGCCTTGAACGACGAGACCGGGGGCGAATTCTTGGGCCATGAATGTCAGGCGGGTTGGGTATGGGGCGTGCCGAGCGAGCGCAAGACATCGCGAATGATTTGCGCGCGGTCTTTGGGCTCGCTGGTTTGGCGCTCGATGCGCAGCTTGTCGTTGCCGGCGAGCTTGATGTGGCGGTTCTTCTGCACGAGCTCGATGATGCGCTGCGCATCGACCGGCGGGTTGGCGCGAAAGCCGATGACCATCAGGATCGGTGCGGCGTCGACCTTGACGACGCCGTAGGGCTTGGCGAGCACGCGCAGGCGGTGCACGTCGAACAGCGTCTGGCCCTGCGGCGGGAGCTTGCCGAAGCGGTCGGTGATCTCTTCGAGCATCGCGTCGATCTGCTCCGGCTTGTCGGCGCTCGCGAGCCGCTTGTACAGCGACAGCCGCGTGTGCACGTCGCCGCAGTAGTCGGTGGGCAGCAGCGCCGGCGCGTGCAGGTTGATTTCGGTCGTCGCCGACAACGGCGACAGCAGGTCGGGCTCGCGCCCCGCCTTCAGCGAGCGCACCGCTTCGGCGAGCATCTCGTTGTAGAGCTGGAAGCCGACTTCCATCATGTTGCCGCTCTGGTTCTCGCCGAGCACTTCGCCGGCGCCGCGGATTTCGAGGTCGTGCATCGCGAGGTAGAAGCCCGAGCCGAGCTCTTCCATTTGCTGGATCGCTTCGAGCCGCTGCGCCGCCTGCTTCGTCAGCCCCTGGACCTCGGGCACCATCAGGTAGGCGTAGGCCTGGTGGTGCGAGCGGCCGACGCGGCCGCGCAGCTGGTGCAGTTGCGCGAGGCCGAACTTGTCGGCGCGGCTGATCACGATCGTGTTCGCGCTCGGCACGTCGATGCCGGTCTCGATGATCGTCGAGCACAAAAGCACGTTGTGGCGCTGCGCCACGAAGTCGCGCATCACGCGCTCGAGCTGGCGCTCGGGCATCTGGCCGTGGGCGACGGCGATGTGCGCCTCGGGGAGTAGCTGCTGCAGCTTCTCGCGCCGGTTCTCGATCGTCTCGACTTCGTTGTGCAGGAAGTAGACCTGCCCGCCGCGCTTCAGCTCGCGCAGCACCGCCTCGCGAATCGTGCCGTTGGCTTCGTTGCGAACGAAGGTCTTGATTGCCAAGCGCCGTTGCGGCGCAGTGGCGATGACCGAAAGATCGCGCAGACCTTCGAGCGCCATGCCGAGCGTGCGCGGGATCGGCGTCGCGGTGAGCGTCAGCACATCGACCTCGGCGCGCATCGCCTTGATCGCTTCCTTGTGGCGAACGCCGAAGCGATGCTCCTCGTCGATGACGAGCAGGCCGAGGCGCTTGAACTTGACGCTCTGGCTGATCAGCTTGTGGGTGCCGACGACGATGTCGATCGTGCCGTCGGCCAGGCCTTCGAGCGACGCCTTGACCTCTTTCGGCGAGCGAAAGCGCGACAGCTCGGCGACCTTCACCGGCCAGCGGCCGAAGCGGTCGGAAATGTTCTGGTAATGCTGCTCGGCAAGCAGCGTCGTCGGCGCGAGGATCGCGACCTGCTTGCCGCCGGTGACGGCGATGAACGCGGCGCGCAACGCGACCTCGGTCTTGCCGAAGCCGACGTCGCCACAGACCAGCCGGTCCATCGGCTGCGGCGACACCATGTCTTGAATCACCGCGTGGATCGCGGCCTGCTGGTCGGGCGTCTCTTCGAAATCGAAACTCGCGGCAAAGGCCTCGTAGTCGTGCGGCGTGAAGCGGAACGCAAAGCCCTCGCGCGCGGCGCGGCGTGCATAGAGGTTGAGCAACTCGGCGGCCGTGTCGCGCACCTGCTCGGCGGCCTTTCGCTTGGCCTTGTCCCACTGACTGGATCCGAGCCGGTGCAGCGGCGCTTCCTCGGCGCTGACGCCGGTGTAGCGGCTGATCAGGTGCAGCTGCGCGACCGGAACGTACAGCGTGGCCTTGTCGGCGTATTCGAGGTGCAGGAACTCGCTCGCGCCATCGCCCAAGTCGATGTTCATCAAGCCGACATAGCGGCCGATGCCATGATTCACATGCACGACCGGGTCGCCCGCCTTCAGCTCCGACAGGTCCTTGATCAGCGCATTGACGTCGCTGACCTGCTCTTGCTTGCGCCGCCGTCGCGCAGTCGGCGAGGTGGCGAAGAGCTCGGTCTCGGTGACGAACTCAATCGCGATCTGTTCCTCGGGCTCCTGCCAGAAGAAGCCTTCGGCCAAGGGCGCGACCGCGATCGCGAAACGCTCGTCGCCGGCTTCGAACTCGCCGAGGCTCGCGACTGCCGGCGGCTCGATGCGGTTGTCGCGCAGCAGCTCGAGCAGGCTTTCGCGCCGGCCTTCGCTTTCGGCGACGATCAGCACGCGGTGCGGCGTCGTGCCGACGTGCAGCTGCAGCTTCTTCAGCGGCTCGGGCGCGCCGCGGTCGACGCTGAGGTCGGGCAGCGGTCGTGCCCAGTCAGTCGGCTCCTTGCCGCGTAACGCGAGCGTCGAATGCGCGCCGGTCAGCGCGAAGAAGTCTTCGGGCTTGAGGAACAGCTCTTCCGGCGGCAGGATCGGCCGCT
>VBCQ01000294.1:1984-3301 GCA_005882155.1 Betaproteobacteria bacterium | reverse complement strand
CCGTCGACGCTCGGCCGCGCCGGCGCCGCCGAACTGGAGATCGGCCTCGGCGGACCGGGCGATTTCTCCAACGTGCTGCCGGCCGGCGCCGACACGGTTCCCACGATCACGCTGCCGCCCGCGCTGAAGGACCATGCGACGCTGACGCGTTTCTCCGCGGCGTTCAAGGACTACCAGCGCATCGTGCTGCCGCCGGCCGATTCGGGCGTGCTCGTCGAAGCGGTCGACTTCGCCACCGCCGCGCAAGCGCGCGCGATGCGCTCGCGCATCGACGCCGACCGCACCGTGCCCGAGCGCCTGGCGAGCACGCTGCGCCTCGGCGCGCAGCCGGTCGACTGGGCCGGCGGCGCGCTCGCCAACGCGTTCATCAGCGCGACGCTCGACGCCGCGCTCGTCGAGCGGCTGCGCTTCGTCGTGCCGCACACCTTCGATCGCGTGATGGCGTTTCCGCATCTGCTGTTCCCGCTGTCGCGCAAGCTCGAGAAGCTCGCGCCCGACGTGTTCCTGCCGGGGGTCGGCGTGTTGCCGAACGACTTCATCATGGCGGTGCAGACGAACCCGCGCTTCGTCGAGGCGCTGATGGTCGGCGCGAACCACGAGATGGGCCGCGAGATGCTGTGGCGCGGCCTGCCGACCGACCAGCGCGGCACGCCGTTCCAGCATTTCTGGCAGCGCCTCGACGGCAAGGACGACATCGCCTTCATCCACCAGTGGCTCGCAGCGGCGCCGCTCGGCGCGCAGCCCGGAAGCACCGCGATGCTGGTGCTGCTGTTGCGCGGCCGGCTGCTCGAGCGCTTCCCGAACCTGTCGATCTACGCCTATCCGATCAGCGGCACCGAGAAGCGTCCGGGCGGCACGAGCCCGCCGCCCGTCGGCAACGACCCGAGCGAGATGGACCCGGCGAAGGTCGTCGTGCCGGTGCTGCGCGGCCATCTGCTGGCCGACATCAGCTACGTCGGCTTCCCGATCGCACCGCCCGACATCGGCAAATACTTCTTCGTCATCGAAGAGCACATGACCGAGCCGCGCTTCGGCTTCGACGAGCGCGTGGGCAATGGGCAGAACAGCGCGAGCTGGCAAGACGTCGACTGGGACGACATCGAGGTGCCGAACGGCAGCCACTTCGGTGCCGCGGCGCTGCGCAAGGCGCAGCCCGCGAAGCTGCCGGCGAACGTCGCGCGCTGGGTCAACCCGCACGGCGCGACGGTGGCCGACGCGGCGCTGCAGCGGCCGTTCCGCGGCTACTGGCGAGGCGACGCGCTGAAGACACCGGACGATTGAAACGCAGCTGGAACCCCACCCATGAACGGCATCGAC
>VBCQ01000294.1:1083-1803 GCA_005882155.1 Betaproteobacteria bacterium | reverse complement strand
GGCGCGCTCGTCGAGCAACGCCGCGCGCTGAACCGGCGCTTCGATGCGTTGGCCGACGGCGTGCTGGTCGGCCGCGACCCGTCGGCGCTGGTCGCGAGCCTGCACGGCGACCAGCCGATCGCGCTGCTGCCGATGCGCCTCGAGACGCGCTACGTCACGCCGCCCGACCAGTCGACACGGCTGCGCATCCGCATCTATCCCGACGACATCAACACGATCGATCACGAGCCGACGCCGACCGCCGACGAGCTGAGCGCCGGCATGGCGTACTGGCGCGCGCGCTTCGCGCATGCCGACGATGACGCGGCGCGCCTGCTGCGCGACCTCGCGGCGACCTACGGCCGCGGCCGCGCGAGCTGGCTCGTTCGCACGCTGACGCCGATCAACCCGCTGCCCGCGCCCGACGTCGCGGCCGACCCCGAGTTCCCACCGCTCGAGACGATCGCCGCGCAGGCGAAGATGACGCGCGCGGTGCTGCTGCCCGAGCGCTTCTGCGCGATCGGTTACGCCGCACAGCGGCGCGAGGTGTTCCGCGTCTGGGGCGGCACGATCCCCGACGAGCTCGTGCTGTCGCCCGACTGGCTCGCGACCGACGAGCCCGAAGCGCTGCTTGGCGGCGACCGCGCTTGGATGGTCGACTTCGATGCGGCGCTCGCCAAGGGAATGGCGATCGAAGTCACGCAAGCACAGATCGCCGCCAACGCGGGGTTCGACCTCGCG
>VBCQ01000294.1:0-1013 GCA_005882155.1 Betaproteobacteria bacterium | reverse complement strand
CGCGATTCGAGCGGGCTCGGTTTCGCCGCGCCGGGCACACCGACCAACAACACCGAGGCCGCGCCGTCGGGCCACAGCCCGGCCGACGAGAAGCTGCCGCCGGCCCCGCCGGTCGGCGCCGGCGCAGCCGACCAGGACGCGTTGCAGCTGCTCACTTGGGCGTTCGGCATCGTCCCCGCTGCGCTCCCCGCCGACCACATCGAGCGCGCGCATCTGACCGACCAGCGCAGTGCGCTGCACATGATGAACGTGCTGTGGCGCGGGACCTTCGGCGACTACCTGCTGCAGATGTGGAACCCGTTCGTCAACGGCAAGGAGGCGTTCGGCACGTCGTCGCTGTACGCGCTGCGCAGCTATGCGGCGGCCTATGTGCGGCCGAGCGGTGCACTGCCGATCCTGCGCGTCGACAAGCAGCCCTACGGCATGTTGCCGCTGGTCGGCCGGCGCTTCGTCGACAGCGGCGATTCGTCGGCCGAGTCGGCGGTCGGCAAGGTGCTCGGCGTGCTGCGCCCGATGTGGGAACTGGCCAGCGGCAGCGTGCCGCGCCTCGTCGACGGCAACGTCGACAAGGCCAAGGAGATCCTGCAGACGGCCGCGTGGTCGCAGACCGCGTACTACCGCGACAAGGACGTTCGCGCGATGTGCATGGAGCCGACGCCGTTCAGCGATGCGCAGTCGAGCGGCCGCCAGTGGCCGGCGTGCCGTGGGTGCTTGCCAACGACAAGGACCCGAGCAAGGAAGCGAGCGACGAGACGAATTTCAGCGCCGCCAACAACTACTTGGCCGCGATCGCCGCCGCCGCGGTGAAGACGCCGGCCGCCGGCAAGGCCGTGCTCGACGCGGCGCAGGCCGGGCCGGCGCTGCTGCAGGCGCTCGCTGCATTCTCGGTGCAGAAGGAGCAAGGCGACGCGGTCGAGCGCTTCATCGTCGAGAGCGACGCGCTGAACCGGTTCGTCTCGCGCGCGACGCCGACGATGCCGTATGTCGAAACGGTGCTGCAGAACGAAGCGATG
>VBCQ01000293.1 GCA_005882155.1 Betaproteobacteria bacterium | reverse complement strand
GCTCGGCTTTGCCCGCCTCGCCTGGGTCGGCGTGCCGTTCGTGCTGGCCGGCCTCGCGACGCTGCGGATCAACGCACGAAAGCCAGGGCTTCTCGAAGCAGCGTGATGCGCCCCACCCGTTAGAATGCGCCACCAGCCCGGACACCAGTCACCTGCGCTGCCGTCATTCCTGACCTGAGCCCCGCGCTCAAAACAAAAATTTGGCCTGCGACTGGCGCTCCATCCGGGCGACAGGCCGACATCTCGTTGGATCCCCATGTCTTTTGATTCTCTCGGCCTCGCCGAGCCGCTGCTGCGTGCCGTGCACGAACAGGGCTACACCGTTCCCACCCCCATCCAATCGCAAGCGATTCCGGCCGTGCTGTCCGGCGGCGACCTGCTCGCCGGCGCGCAGACCGGCACCGGCAAGACCGCCGGCTTCGTGCTGCCGATGCTGCAACGCCTCGCAGCCAAGCCCGCCGTGCGCGACGCGCGCGGCCGCCTGCCGATCCGCGCGCTGATCCTCACGCCGACACGCGAGCTCGCGGCGCAGGTCGAAGAGAGCGTGCGCAACTACGGCAAGTACATGAAGCTCGCGTCGATGGTGATGTTCGGCGGCGTCGGCATGCAGCCGCAGATCGACAAATTGCGCAAAGGCGTCGACATCCTCGTCGCCACGCCGGGCCGATTGCTCGACCACGCGCAGCAGCGCACGCTCGACTTGAGCCACGTCGAGATCTTCGTCCTCGACGAGGCCGATCGCATGCTCGACATGGGCTTCGTCCACGACATCAAGAAGGTGCTCGCGCTGGTGCCGGCGAAGAAGCAGAGCCTATTGTTCTCGGCGACCTTCAGCGACGAGATCAAGAACCTCGCCGACCGCCTGCTCAACAAGCCGGCGCTGATCGAAGTCGCGCGGCGCAACCAGACTGCCGAGCTGATCGCGCAGAAGGTGCACCCGGTCGGCCGCGAGATGAAGAAGGACTTGCTGGTCCACTTGATCAAGAGCAACGACTGGCACCAGGTGCTCGTCTTCACGCGAATGAAGCACGGTGCGAACCGCCTCGTCGAGCACCTGCTGAAGCAGGACGTGAGCGCGATGGCGATCCACGGCAACAAGAGCCAGAGCGCGCGCACCAAGGCGCTCGCCGACTTCAAGAACGGCGAGCTGCGCGTGCTCGTCGCGACCGACATCGCCGCGCGCGGCATCGACATCGACCAGCTGCCGCATGTCGTCAACTTCGAGCTGCCCAACGTGCCCGAGGACTATGTGCACCGCATCGGCCGCACCGGTCGCGCCGGCACGCCGGGCGAAGCGATCTCGCTGGTCTGCGTCGACGAGGACGGCTTTCTGCGCGACATCGAAAAGCTGATCAAGCGCGAGATCCCCAAGCAAATCATCCCCGGCTTCGCGCCGCATCCGGGCGAGAAGCCCGAGCCGATCGTGCTCGGCCGGATGGTGATCGGCGCCGGCGCGGGTCGCGGCGGCGGCCATCGGCATTCGAACGGCGGTGCGCATGCATCGCGTGGTCGCAACGACTCGCGCAACGCGCAGCCGGCCGCGCGCCCTGCGGGTCCGCGTCCTGACGCGCGCCGACAGGGAAAGCCGCCGGCGCGACTGACGCAGCCGAAGCGCTGAGGCAGGCGCAGAGCGTTTTCTGAATTTCTCCCTCTCCCGCTGGGAGAGGGCGGGGGTGAGGGCCAGCGGCCTCACCTCCACAACCGCGCCCTCACCCTAATCCTCTCCCAGAGGGAGAGGGAACGATAGCCTCCGCGCTGAATGTCTTCAGATCCAGCCGCCCGGCGCTACAGTCCCTGCATGACTGACCCGACTCACAGCACCACGCGCGTCGCGCTGCTGGCCGGCGCGACGGGCCTGGTCGGGCGCGCGTTGCTGCACACGCTGCTCGATTCGCCGCGCTACGCGCTCGTGCATGCGCTGCTGAGGCGCGCGGCGCCGAGTCTCGCGACGAGCGAGAAGCTGACGCTGCACAGCGTCGACTTCAACGCATTGCCGCCGGTGATGCCCGCCGTCGACGACGTGTACATCGCGCTCGGCACGACGATCAAGGCGGCCGGATCGGAAGCGGCATTCCGCCATGTCGACTTCGATGCCGTCGTCAACACCGCGCGCGCGGCGCGCGAAGCCGGCGCGACGAATCTCGCCACCGCGCGCGCGGCGCGCGAAGCCGGCGCGACGAATCTCGCGGTCGTGTCGGGGCTCGGCGCGAATGCGAAGTCGCGCGTCTTCTACAACCGCGTCAAGGGCGAGATGCAGGATGCCGTCAGCCGACTCGGCTACACCAGCGTCGTCATCGCGCAGCCGTCGCTGCTCGTGGGCGACCGTGCCGCGCTCGGCCAGCCGCCACGCGCCGGCGAGGAGTGGACGATGCGCATGCTGCGCCCGGTGATGCCGGTGCTGCCGAGCGGCGTGCGGCCGATCGATGCGGCGGTGGTCGCGCGTGCGCTGGTGCAGGCGACGCTCGCGGCGCGGCCTGGGGTTCACATCCTCAGCTCGGCGGCGATGCAGTCGATGCGATCCTGAATCGGCAGCTCAGCCCGCGGGTGATCCAGCAAACCGCAGCGCGTCGATCGCACCGCCGACGCGTGCATGCTCGCGCTGCAGGGTTTCGACATGGCGCCGTGCATCTTCGACACGGCGGTCGTCGAGCAGCGACTCGACCGTCGCACACAGCGCGGCGAAGCCGAGGGCGCCGACGTTGGCGCTGCTCGACTTGAGTGAATGCACCGCGCGCGTCGCGGAGTCGACATCGCCCGAGCCGATCGCCGTGATCAATGCGCTGAGCAGCGCACCCGACGAGCTCGCATACATCGCGAGCACCTTGCGCAACAGGCCCCCGCCCGCCTCGGCGTCGATTCGCCGCAACTCGGCGACGGCTTCGG
>VBCQ01000292.1 GCA_005882155.1 Betaproteobacteria bacterium | reverse complement strand
CGGCGCGTGCGAGCGCGGTGTGCAGCTCGGTGGAATGGTGATCGATGGCGTCGACGTCGCGCGCGCGCAGCGCTTCACCCAAGGCGCTGAGCCGGTGTTCGACGGCGGCCAGCGTGTCTTCGAGCGCCGGGTCGCCTGGAGAGAGCAGGGGTGCGGTCATGCGGAGCTTGGAGTGGTCAGTGCGATGCCTTGCCGAGCAGTTCTTGTGCGTTCGCAATCAGCTTGTCGGCAATCGCTTCGGGGTTCACGGTGAACTTGCCGTCGGCGATCGCTTGCGTGATGCGCGCGACCTTCTCGGAATCGAATTCGGACGTGGCGCCATCCACCCCCGACATCAGCGTGGCAGCCGTGTTGGAGATGTCGACTTGTGCGCTCGGCTCGGCGCTGCCCGGTGTGGCGGCGGTCTTGCTCGCATCGCCCGCGGCGCGGCCCGCGGCGGGGGCCGGGGCGACGGGGGGTTTGTCTGCGGGGCTACCGATCTTCATGACGTTCTCCAATGGGCGGGCACGAGTCCCGACCCGTTCAACATGGACTGTGTATCGGCCGGTGTCCGCGTGACTTTAGGCTTTTTTCGCACCCGCCTCTGAATGTTCACAGTGCCAGCTCCATGCGGTGCTCGCCCACCGGCACCCCGGTGAGCACGCGCCCGCTTTCAGTGCGAACACGCGCGGGTTGGCCTTCGATGCCCGGGGTGATCGCCTGGCCCTCGCCGGCCACGCTGAAGCCCGGTCCCATCGCGACGACTTTCACCGTTTCACCCGCAGCGAACCATTGGCGCAGCTTCAGGTGACTCTGGCGCAGGCTTTGACCCGGGCTCAGCGAACGAGCCAAGGTTCGGCCGACCGCGAGGCTCTCATCGGCCACGGCCACCGATGTGTCTTCGGCCAGATCGACCTCGGCTTGAATCACGTCGGCCGCAATGATCACGCTGCCGGCGGCAAGCGGCGACGTGCTGACCAGCGCGCGGCCGTAGACCTTGATCGTGATCGGCAGATAGACGTTCCACGCGGTCGGCCCTTGTGTGCAGCGCAAGCCGATGCGCGACTTGCCCCACAAGCGCGTGTTCGCGGGCAGGTACGGTTCGACGCGCTGACATGGCGCCAGGCGCAATCGCGGGTCGAGCTGGCCGACCTCGATGTCGACGCGGCTCACGCCCGCGTGGCGCGTGCTCGCGAGCGCGAGCGCGCGCACTTGTTGTTCGAGGCCGGCTTCGAGCGTCTCGGCCGCGTTCGCCGGCGATGCACTGATGAACATTGCAGCGACCAGCGCCAGCATGCAGACGAGGCGAAACAACAGTGACCCCAAGGTTTCCATGAGCACGAATGTAGAGGCCGAGCACACGCCGCAGAGCGCCGAATTGGCGGCCAATCCCGCGCTTATTCCCGCTTATGTTTTGACGACCCCTCACCACAATGCCTTCACATCGGCTTCGTGGGCCTCGTGCCCGAGAAGGATTTACATGCTCAACCGTCTTACTGATTCGCTCGCCTTTCACGGCCAGGCCCTCAGCCTGCGCGCCGAGCGCCAGCGACTGATCGCCAGCAACATCGCCAACGCCGACACGCCGGGCTATGTCGCTCGCGACATGAATTTCGCGCAGGCGCTGAAAGAAGCGACGGGCTCAAATCAACCTGCACGCGCGCTGACGGTCAGCCAGGCCGGCCATCTCGCGGGAAGCGCCGGCGCACGCATCGAGCCGAACCTGCTCTACGCGACGCCGAGCCAGACCAACCTCGATCGCAACACCGTGGACATGGACCGCGAGCGCGCGAACTTCGTCGACAACTCGGTGAAGGTCGAAGCGACGCTGCGCTTCATCAATCACGACGTGCGAATGATGCTCGACGCGATCAAGGGTCAATAAGGAGAGCTTGGATGTCGATGCTCAATATCTTCAACGTTGCCGGCAGCGCGATCAGCGCGCAAAGCCAGCGGCTGAACGTCGTCGCTTCGAACCTCGCCAACGCCGACACGGTCGCGGGCCCCGATGGCAATGCCTACAAGGCGCGCCAGGTCACGTTCCAGACGCAGCTGATGGGCGAAGTCGGCGCGGCCGGCGTCAAGGTCAGCACCGTCAGCGAAGACCAGACGCCGGGCCGGCGCGTGCATGACCCGAAGCACCCGAGCGCGGATGCCGACGGCTACGTCACCTACAGCAACGTCAACGCGGTCGAGGAGATGGTCAACATGATCTCGGCGTCGCGCTCGTACCAGAACAACGTCGAAGTCATGAACACGGCGAAGACGCTGCTGCTCAAGACCTTGCAGATGGGCCAGTCGTAAGACGGCCCTGAGAAGGAACCGCCATGACCGTCTCGACGATCAACGCCACCGATCCGACCACGCTCGCGAGCAGCGGCAGCTCGGGCGCCGACGCGGCCGGCAGCTCCGACCGATTCTTGAAATTGCTGGTCGCGCAGATGCAGAACCAGGACCCGCTCAATCCGATGGACAACGCGCAGGTCACGAGCCAGATGGCGCAGATCAACACCGTCAACGGCATCGAGAAGCTGAACACGACCGTGCACGGCCTGTCGACGCAGTTCATGCAGATGCAGGCACTGCAAGGTGCGACGCTCGTGGGCCGCGACGTGATCGTGCCGGGCAACAAGATGGACATCGCCGACGGCGTCGGGCAGGGCGGCTTCGAGCTGACCTCGCCGGCCGACGCGGTGAAGGTCGAGGTGCTGAACGCCGGCGGGCGCGTCATCGACACGCTGCACCTCGGCGCGCAAACCTCGGGCATGCGCAGCTTCGACTGGGACGCAAGCACGACGCTGTCGAGCACGCCGCTGATGCGCGACAAGGTCGACGCCGTCAGCACCGCGGGCGACACGCTGACGCTCGAGCTCGAGAGCTCGGGCAGCGTGCCGTACTCGAAGATCAAAGCCTTCAACTGATTCCGAATTTCAAGCGAGGACAACCATGAGCTTCCAGCAAGGTCTCTCCGGTCTGAACGCGTCGAGCAAGAACCTCGAGGTGATCGGCAACAACATTGCCAACTCGAACACCTTCGGTGCGAAGTCGGCGCGCGCCGAGTTCGCCGACGTCTATGCGAGCGCAATGAACGGCACCGGTGCGAGCTCGATCGGCATCGGCGTCAGCTTGCAATCGGTGGCGCAGCAGTTCACGCAGGGCAACATCGTCACGTCGGAAAACCCGATGGACCTGGCGATCAACGGCGCCGGCTTCTTCCAGGTCAGCGACGGCAAGAACCCGATCATGTACACCCGCAACGGCCAGTTCAAGATCGACCGCGACGGCTTCATCGTTAACGGCCAGAACGACCGGCTGATGGGCTACGCGGCCGATGCGTCGGGCACGATCCTGCCCGGCCAGGCGACGTCGCTGCAAGTGCCCACGGCAGGCATCACGCCGAGCGCGACGACCAAGATCAAGCTCGAGATGAACCTCGATTCGCGTGCCGCAACGACGCTGCCTGCAGCCAGCCCGCTGATCGATCTGTCCGACCCGACGACCTACAACAACGCGACCTCGCTGACGGTATACGACGCGAAGGGCCAGGACGTTGCGCTGACCTACTACTTCCAGAAGGCCGCGACCGATACCTGGAACGTCTACGTCACCGCCAACGGCACGCCGCTGGCCGTCGACGGGAGCGGCAACCCGGTGGCATCGACGCAGATCGTCTTCCCGTCCAACGGCGGAACGCCGACGGCGCCGGTCGGCACCGTGGCATTGAACATCCCGGCATCGACCAACGCGGCCGGCGCCGCGACGCTCGCGATCAGCGGCGTCGCGCTCAACGTTGCGGGCGCAACGCAATACGGCGCGCAGTTCGGCGTCACCGACCTGTCGCAAAACGGCTATGCACCGGGCCAGCTGATCGGCATTCAGTTCGAGCCGAACGGTGTCATGACTGCGCGCTATTCGAACAGCCAATCGAAGCCGGCCGGCCAGGTCGAAGTCGCGACCTTCCGCAACCCGCAAGGCCTGCAGCCGATGGGCGGCAACGCCTGGGCCCGTACCTTCGCCACCGGCGACCCGGTGGTCGGCGTTCCGGGCGACGGCAACCTCGGCGTGCTGCAGTCGGGCGCGCTCGAAGAGTCGAACGTCGACCTGACGGCAGAGCTCGTCAACATGATCACCGCGCAACGCGTCTATCAGGCCAATGCGCAAACGATCAAGACGCAGGACCAGGTGATGCAGACCTTGGTGAATCTGCGTTGATGACGGCGTAGGTCAAGGAGTCCCGAATGGACCGCATGATTTATCTGTCGATGTCGGGCGCGAAGGCGACGATGCAGCGACAGGACACGCTCGCCAACAACCTCGCCAACGTCTCCACCGTCGGCTTTCGTGCCGAGCTGCAGGCGTTTCGCGCGGTGCCGGTCGAAGGCAGCGGTGCGAGCACGCGGGTCTATGCACTTGAAAGCACGCCGGGCTACGACGCCAGTGCGGGCTCGGTCACGGCGACCGGCCGCAATCTCGACGTCGCGATGAAAGGCAACAGCTGGCTCGCGGTGCAGGGGCTCGACGGCACCGAGGCCTACACGCGCGCCGGCTCGCTCGATGTCTCATCCGACGGCACGCTGACGACGCGCAACGGCATCACCGTGCTCGGCGACGGCGGTCCGATCCAGGTGCCGCCGAACACCGAGGTCAGCATCGCAAGCGACGGCACCGTTAGCGCGAAGGCCGCCAACGGCAAGAGCACGTCGGTCGGCAAACTGAAACTCGTCACGCCCGAAGTCGCATTGCAGCGCGGCACCGATGGTTTGTTCCGTGCCGCCGAAGGCGACCTGTCGGCGGACCCGAAGGCGCGGGTGCAAGACGGCGCGCTCGAAGGCTCGAACGTCAGCGCCGACGAGACGATGGTCGCGATGATCACCGCGGCACGCCAATTCGAGTCGCAGATCAAGATGCTGCAGACCGCAGAAGCCGACGAGAAAGCGGCGGCGCAATTGCTGTCGATGAATTGATACGCGCCCCTGGCCCGTTGACGAAGGACCCTCACCATGATGCGTTCCCTGTGGATTTCGAAGACCGGCATGGAGGCCCAGCAGACTCAGCTGGACACCATCTCGAACAACCTCGCCAACGTCTCGAGCAACGGCTACAAGCGCTCGCACGCGGTGTTCGAAGACCTCATGTACCAGAACCTGCGCCAAGCCGGCGCGAACACTTCGGAGCAAACGACGCTGCCCACCGGCTTGCAGGTCGGCCTCGGCACGCGCGCGGTCGCGACCTCGCGCACGTTCACGCAAGGCAACCTGCAGCAAAGCACGAACAACCTCGACATCGCGGTGCTCGGCAACGGCTTCTTCGAAGTGCAGATGCCCGACGGCACGACCGGCTACACGCGTGACGGCTCGTTCCAGGTCAACGCGCAAGGCCAGCTCGTCACCAACAACGGCTACGCCGTGCAGCCCGGCATCACGATCCCGTCGACCGCGCAAAGCGTGACGATCGGCTCCGACGGCACGGTCAGCGTCACGGTGCCCGGCCAGTCGGCACCGCAGACGGTCGGCCAGCTGCAGATTGCCAGCTTCGTCAACCCGGCCGGCCTCGAGCCGAAGGGGCAGAACATGTTCGGCGAGACGGCTGCATCGGGCACCGCCAACGGCGGCACGCCGGGCCAAGGCGGCCTCGGGACGCTGCGCCAAGGCTTCGTCGAGACCTCGAACGTCAACGTCGTCGAAGAGCTGGTGTCGATGATCCAGACCCAGCGCGCCTACGAGCTGAACTCGAAGGCGATCCAGACCTCGGACCAGATGCTGCAGCGCTTGAGCCAACTCTGATCATGCGCATCCAACACCTCGCCGTGCTCGGCGCCGTGCTGAACCTCGTCGGCTGCTCGACGCTGAATCCGGCGCCCAAGGTCGACATCGCCGAGCCGACCTATGCGCGCGCGCCGGTCGTCGTCGAGCCGGTCGTCAACAACGGCGCGATCTTTCAGGCCAACCAATACCGTCCGCTGTTCGAGGACCATCGCGCACGACTGGTCGGCGACACGATCACGGTGCAGATCGTCGAGAAGGTCAGCGCGAGCCAGAAGAGCACGAGCTCGATCGACAAGACCGGCAAGTTGAGCGCGAGCGTCAGCGCACTGCCCGGCGTGTCGCCGAAGGCGTTTGCGCGCGCGACCGCGACGGCATCGTCGGACAACTCGTTCGAAGGCAAGGGCAGCACCGAGAACACCAACGACTTCTCCGGCACCATCACCGCGACCGTGACCGGCGTGCTGCCCAATGGCCATTTGCTGATCGCCGGCGAGAAGCAGATCGGCGTCAATCACAACGTCGACGTGCTGCGCTTTTCGGGCCAGGTCGACCCGCGCGCGATCCAGCCCGGCAACTCGGTGCAGTCGGCGCAGATCGCCAATGTGCGCATCGAGCATCGCGGCCGCGGCGCCCAGGCCGAAGCCCAGGGAATAGGCTGGTTGGGCAGGTTCTTTTTGAACGTTCTGCCCATTTAAGTCTCCCCAGAATCGGAATTACCGAGGGGTATTTCCGACATGGACAGAACCGACAAATTCCTGCGTGCGCTGATCGCGCTGGCCTGGCTGCTCGCCAGCGCCGCCCTGTGGTGGCCCACGCCAGCCCATGCGGCGCGCATCAAGGAAGTCGCCGTCGTGCAGGGCGTTCGCAGCAACCCGCTGGTCGGCTACGGTCTCGTCGTCGGACTCGACGGCACCGGTGACCAGACGACCTCGGCACCGTTCACCACCCAGAGCATCACCGCGCTGCTGCAGCAAATGGGCGTCACCGTGCCACCCGGCACCAACATGCAGTTGAAGAACGTCGCAGCCGTGATGGTCACTGCGCAATTGCCGGCGTTCGCGCAACCGGGGCAGACGATCGACGTCAACGTGTCGTCGCTCGGCAATGCGAAGAGCCTGCGCGGCGGCACGCTGATCGCGACGCCGCTGAAAGGCGCCGACGGACAAATCTATGCGCTCGCGCAAGGCAACCTGATCGTCGGCGGTGCCGGCGCGGCGGCCGGCGGCTCGAAGGTGCAGATCAATCATTTGAGCGCGGGGCGCGTGCCCGAAGGCGCGACGGTCGAGCGCAGCGTCGCGACGCCGCTGAACCAAGGCGACAGCCTGCAGCTCGACTTGAACTCGAGCGACTTCAACACCGCACGCGAGGTCGCGCGCGCGATCAACGAGCGCATGGGTGCGGGCACCGCGCAAGCGCTCGACGGCCGCGTCGTTCGAGTTCGCATGCCGGCCACGCCCGACGCACGCGTGACCTTCATGGCCGACATCGAAAACCTCAACGTCGAGCTCGCATCGCCGGCGGCCAAGGTCGTGATCAACGCACGCACCGGCTCGGTGGTGATGAACCAGGCCGTCACGCTTGCCGCCTGCGCGGTCGCGCATGGCAGCCTGTCGGTGACGATCAGCTCGACGCCGGTGATCAGCCAGCCGTCGCCGTTCGCGAAGAACGGCGACACGGTGGTCAGCGAAAAGGCCGACATCACGATCGCACAGCAAGCCGGCTCGCTGATCCAGATGCCCGCCGGCACCAAGCTCGCCGACGTTGTGAAGGCACTCAACTCGCTCGGCGCGACGCCGCAGGATTTGCTTGCGATCCTGCAGGCGATGAAGTCGGCTGGGGCGTTGAACGCGGAGTTGGAGGTGATCTAAATGAATCTGCCTTCGACGTCACGGCTCGCGACCGACACGCACAGCATCGATTCGCTGCGCTCGCGCGCGGCGACCGATCCGAAGGCGGCGATCAAGGAAGTGGCCAAGCAGTTCGAGGCGCTGTTCATGCAGGAGCTGATGAAGAGCATGCGTGCCGCGCAGGAGTCGATGGCATCGGGCATGTTCGACAACTCCGGCACGAAGATGGGCACCGAGATGCTCGACACGCAATTCGCGACCAAGATGACCGGCTTGCGCGGCGGCTTGAGCGAAGCGATCGCGCGCCAGCTCGAGCGCCAGATGAGCGCAACGCCAGCGCAGGCCTTGATGCCCGCCGCGGCCGCCGGTGCGCCGGCGCGCAGCGAGTCAGCGATCAAAGGAACGCCGCGCCAGGCTGCGTTCCTCAAAGACCATCAAGATGCCGCACGCGCTGCCGAAGCGCAGACCGGCATCCCGGCCACCTTCATGGTCGCGCAGGCGGCGCATGAAACCGGCTGGGGCAAGCATGAGATTCGTCATGCCGACGGCAGCCCGTCGTTCAACCTGTTCGGCATCAAGGCCGACGCGAACTGGAAGGGCCCGGTGGCCGAAGTCTCGACGACCGAATACGTCAGCGGCGTCGCACGCAAGGTCGTCGCCAAGTTCCGCGCCTATGCGTCGTACGCCGAATCGTTCGGCGACTACGCGAAGCTGATGAAGTCGAGCCCGCGCTACGCCAACGTGGTCGCGAACGCCGATTCGGCTCAGGGCTTCGCACGGGGCCTGCAGCGCGCCGGCTACGCCACCGACCCGGCCTATGCAGACAAGCTTACCCGCGTGATCAACACGACGCTTCAGATTCAGCGGGGCGTGGGATGAAAAACATGAGACCGCAGAGTCAGTCGACGGCCGCAAGCCGGCCAGAGGCCGGCTTGCGGCGCTCCGAGTCCACAGTCCTTCGCACCGAGGTTTAACCATGTCCAGTTCCGCCCTGCTGTCACTCGGAACGCGAGCGATGTTCGCCAACTACGCGGCGCTGCAGACGACCGGCAACAACATCGCCAACGTCAACACCGCTGGGTATTCGCGCCAGTCGGTCGAGCTCGAGACGGCGGGCGGCCAGT
>VBCQ01000287.1 GCA_005882155.1 Betaproteobacteria bacterium | reverse complement strand
GCGCAGCACCGGCATCTGCAGCCGCGCGAACCAGACGCGCACCGACGCCGGGATGCGCTCTTCGGTGAGGATGCTTTGGAACAGCAGCGCGACGATCTCGATCGTCGCGCGCTCGACCGGCGTGGTCGCCGCCTGCTTCAGTGCCTGTTTGCGCTGGTGCAGCTCCTCGAGCAGCATCGGCGTGCTGACTTGCGAGCCGGCCAGACGTCCCGGCACGCTCGCCGCGGAGAGCCGCCTCGCAATGCCTTGCTGCGCGTCGGAGATCGCCGACTTCAGCGCCGGCGATGCCGGCCGGGTCTGCTGGGTGTTGACGAATTCGGGCAGCTGGCGACCGATCAATCGATTGAGCCGGCCGAGCACCGCTTCGGCGTGGTCGGCGCCGCGCACCAGGCCAGCAGCACGCGTCATCATCCGCGTCTCTTCGTGCACCTCGGAGCGCGCTGCATCGGCCGGGTGCGCGCTCGAGTGCGCAAAGCCCGAACCGGTGCTGCTGGTCGTCCAGGCCGAATTGCGCGAGCGGCGGATCAACGGGCGCAGGTCGATCTCGGGCAGCACGCGCTGATGGATCAGCCAGCGATTGGTCTCGTGGTACGCCTCTTCGGCGAAGTGCGCGAACTCGTCATGCAACACCGACTGCAGCGTGTTCCACGCGTCGTTGCTCAAGCCCGCCGTACGCCAGGCCGTCGTCACGATGCGCGCGAGCACATGCGGACGCAGGACGTCGTTGGCGTCGAGCTCCTCGCGCCGCTCGAGCATCGTGATGCGCGAGCGCAGGTCGGTGAACTCCCATGACGCGCGGTCCATCATCGCGAGCGCCAGACGCGAGCTCAGGATTTCGCCTTCGATGGTCTCGTTGTCGACCAGGCTGAAATTCGCGCCACGGCCCGACGGCAGCGGCAAGTCGCCGGGCCGCGAGGCCGACACGGTGCCGCTGATCAGCGCGCCGCGCAACATGTTGATGGCGCTGTTCAGCCAGAAGGTCGACGCCTTGCGCAAGTCTTCGACCGCGTCGCGACGACGCGCGGCGATCGGCGGCTCGGCGACCTGGCTCAGCAGCAGGCGTGCACCCTGGTCCACTGCCTGGACGACGCTCGGCAAGCCGTTGAGCAGCCCCTCGACGTAGGATCGCCGCGCCTTGGCGGCCAGTGCCATCGAGTTGGCGTCGGTCGCCATGGGTGTGGGTGGTGGAATCGCGGGCTGGGAAAGGTCCTGTGAACTCTACACCACGGCCCCGGCGTTCGGATCGTCGGGATCGATTTCCTTGCCACCCGCTTTCACCAGGTCTTCGCGCTTGACGCCGAGCCACATCGCGATCGCGGCGGCGACGAACACCGACGAGTAGATGCCGAACAGGATGCCGATCGTCAGCGCGACGGCGAAGAAGCGCAGCGTCGGCCCGCCGAACATCAGCATCGACAGCACCATCATCTGCGTGCAGCCGTGAGTGATGATGGTTCGGCTCATCGTGCTGGTGATCGCGTGGTCGATGATCTCGTGCGTGTTCATCTTGCGATAGCGGCGGAACGCCTCGCGGATCCGGTCGAAGATCACGACCGACTCGTTGACCGAGTAGCCCAGCACCGCGAGCACCGCGGCCAGCACCGTCAGCGAGAACTCCCACTGAAAGAAGGCGAAGAAGCCGAGGATGATGACGACATCGTGCAGGTTGGCGACGATCGCCGCGACCGAGAACTTCCACTCGAAGCGGAACGCGAGGTACAGCATGATGCCGAGGACGACGAAGGCGAGCGCCTTGGCGCCGTCTTCGGCGAGCTCCTTGCCGACTTGCGGGCCGACGAACTCGCTGCGCTGCAGCCGCACCGGCTCCGCGCCCTTGACTTCACACACCGGCTTGCTCAGCGACTCGCCCTTGTCGGTGACGACTTGCTTGACGGTCGCGGTGCCGCCCTCGCCCCTGCACAGCTCGCCGAACACCCGTGCCACGTCGTCGGCCTGCTTGACGCCGGCGCGCACCGGCAAGCGGATCAGCACGTCGCGCGAGCTGCCGAAGTTCTGCACCTGCACGTCGCCGAGATTCAGCGCATCGAGCGCGGTGCGCAGCTTGCCGACATCGGCCGGCTGTTGATACGCCACTTCGATCACCGTGCCGCCGGTGAATTCGATCGAAAAATGCAGGCCGCGAGTCGCCAGAAAGAACACCGCAGCCAGAAAGGTCAGCAGGGAAATGACGTTGAACACCAGCGCATGCCGCATGAACGGGATGTCGCGTTTGAATCTAAAGAACTCCATCTGTCTGTCCTTGTCGAGTTCTCGAGCTGCTCAGCTCTTGGCCGGCGCGTTCGTCGCCGGCTTCCAGATCTGTCCGATCGACACGCCCTTGAGCTTCTTCTGGCGGCCGTAATACAGGTTCACCAGGCCGCGCGAGAACACCACCGCCGAGAACATCGACGTGAGGATGCCCAGCACGTGGACCACCGCGAAGCCGCGCACCGGTCCCGAGCCGAAGGCGAGCAGCGCGATGCCGGCGATCAGCGTGGTGACGTTGGAGTCGAGAATCGTCGACCAGGCGCGCTCGTAGCCGGTGGCGATCGCCGCCTGCGGCGACGCGCCGCCGCGCAGCTCCTCGCGCACCCGCTCGTTGATCAGCACGTTGGCGTCGATCGCCATGCCGAGCGTCAACGCGATCGCCGCCATGCCCTGCAACGACAGCGTCGCCTGCAGCATCGACAGCACCGCCACCAGCAGCAGCAGGTTGAAGCCGAGCGCGAGGGTCGAGAACGCACCGAACAGCATGTAGTACGCGCACATGAAGAG
>VBCQ01000286.1 GCA_005882155.1 Betaproteobacteria bacterium | reverse complement strand
CGCGCAAGTCGAACTGCAACTTGCGGTAGATGTTGCGCATGCGCACCCCCACCTCGTGCTCGCTGGCCTGCAAGTGGTGCGCAACTTCGCTGATGACGTAGCCCTCGGCGGTCCGCTGCAGCAGCTGCTGGTCGGCGTCTCTCAGGCGCAGCGGGTTCTGCGCTTCAGCGACGAAATCGGTCGCGTCGCGGGTCATCCCGTCGAAATGCGCCTTCACCGCGCGCGCGATCTGCGGCGACATCGGCGATTCGCCGTTGAGCACCTGCTCGATCGCGCCGACCAGCGTCGTCTGCGAACGGCCGACCGCGAAGTAGCCGACCGCGCCCTGGCGCAACGCGTCGACGAGCCGCACGTCTTCGGCCGACATCGACAGCACCAGCACGCTCGGTCCCGCATCGCCTGCCTTGTCGCGCAGCTGATTCAGCAGCGGCCGCAGGTTGCCGTCGGGCAGCAGCAGGTCGGCGACGACGATGTCGGGCGTGATGCGCGCCAGAATCTCGCGCGCCTGCGCAAGCGTGGTCGCGCTGCCGACGACGTCCAGCCCCGGCTCGGCGGCGATGGTGTCGCGCAAATGGTCGGCGACTCGGGCATCGCGCAAAAGCAGCAGGACGGTGCTCATTCAACAACGGCTCATGACAAACAAGGGATGAGCCGATTCTTCCAGCCGGCGCGGCGCCGCGCACCCCCGCGAGTCGGTGTTTGAGTTGCCCGCGGTCACGGCTGCGAAGCGCGAGCGGACGTGGCAGCCGGCCCGCGATGCCGCCATACTTCCCGCCAACAACAAGGAGGCTTCATGCGGTCTGGGGCGGTGCTGGTGCGCTGTGGCGTGGTGGCGGTGGCCGGCCTCGTGGGCTGCCAGGCGCGCGACAACGCCGCGATCAACGGCTATGTCGAAGCCGAGTTCGTTCGCGTTGCCGCGCCGCTCGCAGGCCGACTCGTCGCGCTACCCGCGCAGCGCGGTGCGCAGGTCGGCGTCGGTGCGCCGCTGTTCACGCTCGAGCACGAGAGCGAAGCCGCCGCGGTCAGCGAGTCGCAGGCCCGCGTCGTGCGCTCCGAAGCGCAGGCGCGCGACCTCGCGCGCGGCCAGCGGCGCGAAGAGCTCGCCGCCGCGCAAGCGGCCGTCGATGCGGCACGCGCGGCGCTGGTCGATTCGGAAAGCGATCTGCGGCGCGAGCGAGGTCTCGCCGCGTCGGGCTTCACCTCGGGCGCGACGCTGACTGCCGCGCAGTCGCGGCGCGACGCCGATGCGGCCAAGGTGCGCCAGCTCGAAGCGCAATTGCGCACCGCCCAGCAAGGCGCCCGCGAAGACACACAGGCTGCCGCGCGCGCCGACGCCGAAGCCGCGCGCGCGGCGCTCGAGCAAACGCGCTGGCGCCTGGCGCAGAAGTCGGTCACCGCACCGGTCGCGGCGAGCGTCGAAGACACGCTGTACCGCGTCGGCGAATGGGTCAATGCGGGAAGCCCGGTCGTCACGCTGCTCGAGCCGGGTGCGTTGAAGCTGCGCTTTTTCGTGCCGGAGACGCTGCTTGCGCAGATGAAGCCGGGGGTCGTCGTGCAGGCCGAGTGCGATGGCTGCGGCAGCTCGTTCAGCGCGACGGTGAGGCGGGTCGCCAGCGAAGCCGAGTTCACGCCGCCGGTGATCTACAGCAAGGAGAACCGGCAGCGCCTGCTGTTCCTCGTCGAGGCGTGGCCGAGCGCCGACGATGCGAAGCGCTTGCGGCCGGGGTTGCCGGTGCAGGTGCGGTTGGGTGGGAAATGAAAATGCGCTCAATCCCGTTCGCGCTGAGCAAACCACCCGTTCGGGCTGAGCTTGTCGAAGCCTTGCATCGCGGACCACCTGCGCTTCGACAAGCTCAGCGCGAACGGGGTGGCAGTGATGGCTGACTGACATGCTCGACTTCACGATCGACGTCCATGGCCTGACCAAGCGCTATGGCGACCGCACCGTCGTCGACCAGTTGTCGATGCAGGTCGAGCGCGGCGAGATCTACGGCTTCCTCGGTCCCAACGGGTCGGGCAAGACAACGTCGATCCGCATGATGTGCGGGCTGCTGACGCCCGACGCCGGGTCCGGCCACACGCTCGGGCTCGACGTCGTTCGCGAGGCCGGCGCGATCAAGCGGCGCGTGGGCTACATGACGCAGCGCTTCGGCCTCTACGAAGACCTGAGCATTCGCGAGAACCTCGGCTTCATCGCCCGCATGTACGGGATGGACCGCAGAGACGAGCGCGTCAATCAATCGCTCGCCAAGCTCGGTCTCGAAAGCCGCGCCGATCAGCTTGCCGGGCGCTTGTCAGGCGGCTGGAAGCAGCGCCTCGCGCTGGCCGCGTGCATGCTGCACGAGCCCGAGCTGTTGCTGCTCGACGAGCCGACCGCCGGAGTCGACCCGGGCGCGCGGCGCGACTTCTGGAATGAGATCCATGGGCTCGCGGCGCGCGGCATCACGGTGCTGGTCTCGACGCATTACATGGACGAGGCCGAGCGCTGCCATCGGCTCGGCTACATCGCCTATGGCCACTTACTCGTCAGCGGCACGCCCGACGAATTGCTGCAGCAAAGCGGTCTGGCGTCGCGCAGCGCGGTCGGCATCGACGACCCGGCCGTGGTGTCTGCGCTCGAGCACGACAGCGCCGTCAGCACGGTGACGATGCTCGGCGACACCCTGCGCGCAGCCGGGCCCGATGCCGCCGCGCTCGATGCGGCTCTCGCCAAGCACGCGAAGGATGCGCACTGGCAAGCCGTGCCGCCGACGCTCGAAGAAGTCTTCATCCATCGCTCGCGGCAAGCGGCCGACAACTACAGCTGAGGTTGCGATGAAGGACCCGTTCAGCTTCGGCCGCCTGCTCGCGATGATGATCAAGGAGCTGATCCAGCTGCGCCGCGACCGGTTGACGTTCGCGATGATGGTCGGCATCCCGATCATCCAGATGACGCTGTTCGGCTTCGCGATCAATGGCGACCCGCGCGAGCTGCCGACCGCCGTCGTCGCGCAGGAGCAAGGGCCGTTCACCCGCAGCCTGGTGCGCGCGCTCGAGAACAGCGGCTACTTCAAGGTCGTCGCGCCGGCGGCCGACACCGCGCAGGCCGAGCGAATGATCGCGCTCGGCGAAGTGCAGTTCGTCTTCACGATCCCGGCCGGCTTCGAGCGCGCGTTGCTGCGCGGCGAGCACCCTGCGCTGCTGCTCGAAGCCGACGCGACCGACCCGTCGGCCACCGGCAACGCGATCGGCGCGGTGCAGCAGCTCGCGAGCAGCGCGCTGCGCCACGATCTCGTCGGTGCGCTCGCGCCGCCGGGCAACGGCAGTCCGCCGTTCGACTGGCAGATCCACCGCCGCTACAACCCCGAAGGCATCACCCAATACAACATCGTGCCAGGGCTGATGGGCGTGATCCTCACGATGACGATGATCATGATGACGGCGCTGGCGGTAACGCGCGAAGTCGAGCGCGGCACGATGGAGAACCTGCTCGCCACGCCGGTCCACCCGCTCGAAGTGAAGGTCGGCAAGATC
>VBCQ01000288.1 GCA_005882155.1 Betaproteobacteria bacterium | reverse complement strand
CCGGCACGCCGCGCATTGCGAGAGCGGCGTGATGTCCAACCTGCTGCGCCATCACGGCGTGCTGATGTCCGAGAGCCTCGCGTTCGGCTTGTCGGCGGCGCTCGCGTTCGCGTACCTGCCTTTCATCAAGGTCTCGGGCCAGCCGCTGATCGCCTACCGTTCGCTGCCGCGCTCGATCATCAAAGGCCTGCTCGCACCGCTCGCCGCACGCTTTCGCTTCGAGACCTTCCGCTCGCCGCTGGCCGGCGAGCAGCGTCTCGATGCCTTGCTCGCGAGCGGCCAGGTCGTCGGCTTGCAAACCTCGGTCTACTGGTTGCCGTATTTCCCGCCGGACATGCGCTTTCACTTCAACGCGCACAACCTGCTCGTGTACGGCAAGGAAGGCGACGACTACCTGATCAGCGACCCGGTGTTCGAAGAGCCAGTGCGCTGCGCGAGCGCCGATCTGCTGCGGGCGCGCTTCGCCAAAGGCGTGCTTGCACCGAAGGGCCTGCTCTACTACCCGCAGTCGATCGGACGCAAGGACGTGACGCCGGCTGCGGTGCGCGCCGCCATCCGCAAGAACTGCCGCATGATGCTCGCGCCGGTGCCGATCGCCGGTGTGCGCGGCATGCGGCTGCTGGCCAACAAGTTGCAACGGCTGCCGCCCAACGATGCGAACAGTGCGGCCTTGATCGGCCACATCGTTCGCATGCAAGAGGAAATCGGCACCGGTGGTGCCGGCTTTCGCTTCATCTACGCAGCGTTTCTGCAAGAGGCGGCGGAGTTGGCGCAACTGCCGTCGCTGAGCGGCTTTGCCGAGCGCCTCACGACCATCGGCGACGGCTGGCGCGGCCTCGCGTTGAAGGCAGCCCGCATGGTCAAGGGCCGCGAGAGCGTTGACCCGCCGGCCATCGCGGCGAAGCTGCGCGAACAGGCGGCGAACGAAGAGGCCTTCTTTCGCGATCTGAAGCTGGCGGTAGACGGATGACCCCCATCGATCTGATCGATGAGCTAAAGGCACTTGTGCTCGACGCCGCCGAGAAGACCGCGCCCCCGGGCGGCTTGACCGACGACGAGCTGCTGTTCGGCCCCGAGTCGCGCCTCGCGCTCGATTCGCTCGACGCACTGCAAGTGTCGATGGCGATCCAGGAACGCTTCGGCGTTCGCATGACCGACAGCAAGGAAACGCGACGTGCGCTGACGTCGATCGCCCATCTGGCGCGCCACCTGAGCGAACGCCGCGCGTGAACGAGGTCTACCTCGCTGGCCGCGGCCTGGCCTCGGCGCTCGGGCCTGACATCGGATCCGGGCTTGTCGCGCTGGGCCGGGGCGGCGGGCCCCCGCGCCGCTTCGAGCTCGCCGGCGGCATGGCATGGCCGCTCTACACGATTGCCGACGACGAGCCCGACTGGATGACCCGCGCGCGCCGCATCATCGAGCGCGTAGCGCGAGAAAGCGGCGCGCTCGGGGGGTCACGCAGCGGCCCATTGTTCGTCGCGTCGTCGTCGCTCGACATCGGCTCGCGCGAGAACAGCGGCGACTTCGAGCGCGACTACCAGAGCTTTGCCGAGTTGGTGGCCGGCTGGCTCGATTGGCATGGCCCGGTGTTCACCGTGTCGACGGCGTGCACCTCCAGCCTGAACGCATTGCTCAGCGCGCGCACGCTGATCCGCAACGGCCATGCCGACCACGCGCTGGTGCTCGGTGTCGAGCTGCGCAACCGTGTCAGCATCGCCGGCTTCGGCGGCATGCAGCTGCTCAGCGCTGATCGCGCGCTGCCGTTCGGCAAGCACCGCGACGGTCTGGTGCTCGGCGAGGCGGTCGCGGCGTTGCATGTGTCGTCGCGGCCGTCACGCTGGCGAATTGCCGGCGGCGCCAATGTCGTCGAAGGCGAGGACCCCGCCGGCACCGTCCCCGAAGCGGTCGTCGCGATGTGCAGCGAGGCACTCGCAAGCAGCGCTCTCGCGCCTCGTGACATCGCGCTCATCAAGCCGCAGGCCGCCGGCGGCCCGGTCAACGACGCCACCGAAGCGCGGGCCTTGCGGCAGGTGTTCGACCCGCTGCCGCCGTTGGTATCGCTGAAAGCGGCGATCGGCCACACGCTGGGTGCGGCCGGGGCGGCGGAAGTCGCTCTGCTGACGGCATGCCTGGAGGGCGGCGTCTGGCCGCGAGTGGACTACGCGCAGGACGCTTTGCTGGAGGCGCCTCTGGCCGATCGCGCGCCGGCGAATGCGGGCCACGTCCTCGCCTGCATCCTCGGCTTCGGCGGTGGCCACGCCGCTGTCGTGCTCGAGGATCGCGGCCGATGAGCGACTGGATCACAACGGCCCATGTGACGGTGGACCCGCTGCCGTTGGATTGGCGTGACCAACTGGCCGTGCGGCTGGGCCAGCGCCCACGGCGCATCGGCCCGTGGGCCGAGCTCGCGCTGTACGGCGCACGGCTGTGCCTGGACGCTGCCGGTGAATCCGCGCTGCCGGCGCAGGCTCAGCTGCGCGTCGCGAGCCTGAGCGGCCCGCGCAACGCCACGCGCCAGATCGTCGAACAAGCACAAACCGGGCTGCCGATGCCGTTTTCGTTCATGCAAAGCCAACCCAGCCAGATGCTCGCCGCGCTCAGCCGACACCTCGGGTGGCAAGGCGACGCCCGCTTCATCGTCAGCCGCGATCAGCAGGCCGTCTTGGACCTGGCGACGCAAGAGTGCAGCGCAGCAGGGCTGCTGATCGGCTGGGTGGAAGAGGACCGGCGTACCGAGTGGTGGCGAATGGTCTTGCGCGGCCCCTGAGAGTGTCGAATCTGACCGGGATTCGCATGTTGTGAGCGGCTACACTCCCAGCCGGCAGAATCAGATGCCAACCAAGCGTGCGCAGCCGAAAGGGCGGTAGCCACGTATTTAACGATCATTTATGGGGAACACTGAATGCGTGCTTTCTTGAAACTCGCCGCCACACTGATCTTTCTGACTTCAGCGACCCTGGCCCAGGCCGGTTGCGGGCGATGCGCCCCGATCATGAACGTGAGTAACGCGCCGACGACGAACGCGTCCGGCAAGGCATTGACTAACGAACAGATCAAGACCGCCATCATCCGCGCCGGTACGGCACTGGGCTGGCAGGTGAAAGCAGAAGGCCCGGGCAAGATCGTCGCGACCTTGTACGTCCGTAAGCACACGGCGGTCGTCGAGATTCCGTATTCGCCGAGCGGCTACAGCATCAACTATCTGTCGAGCGTCAACCTCGATGAAGAGGGCGGCCAGATTCACAAGAACTACAACGGCTGGATTCAGAATCTGACCCGCGGCATCAATTCCCAGCTGTCGGGCGCCTGAGTTTGGAAGCAGTCGACATGAGCATGGTGTCTGCACGCGAGCTGGCATCGCTGGTTGTCGAGTCGCTGAACCTCGAGGGCTCGATTCGCTCGACATGCTGGAGATTTCGCTGGTCATTCAGCAACGATACGGCGTCAAGCTCAAGGCCGACGACCCGCAGAATGAAGCCATCTTTTCGTCGTTGCAAAGCCTGGCCGAGCACATCAGTGCGGCCCGCGCCGCGCGGAGCTGAGGAATTTGTCCGATCCTGTGGCGTTGCTCGCGTCGGCGCTGCACTACTTGCCGCCACTGGTTCTGCTGTGGCTGGCATTTTTCTTCGGCCGCACCTTGCGCACCGGCCAGACCCCGCTGATCGAGCGCATCGCGCGGCAAAGCAGCCCGCTGATGCCGGCGGCACTGTGCCGCTACACGCGGCGTCTGACCGCGGTCTGGTGCGTCTACTTCGTGATCGCCGCGGTGCTGACCGCGACCGCGAGCACCGGCTACGCAGCCACGAGCCTTGCAGTCTGGAGCGGCACCATCGTGCTCTTCGTCGGCGAGCGCATCATTCGTCCATGGCTCTTTCCCGGCGAGGCCTTCCCCGGTCTCGTGCGGCAGATTCTCGACACGTGGAGCGCGTGGCGGCCACACCGTTGATCGCGTGACCTCGATGCAGCAGTTGCTTGAATCGCCGCTCGTGGCGGCCGCGTCTCACCTCGACCGCCCGGCTGTCGTCGCCGCCGATCGCATCTGGACCTGGCGCGAGATCCATTCGGCCTCGATGACGCTGGCGCGTGAGCTCGGCGACGCGTCGGCCGTCTGCAACCTGTGTACCTCGCGTCTGAGTTTCCTCGTCACGTGGCTCGCCACGCTGCGAAGCCGCCGCTTGATGATTCTGCCGCCGTCGGGCGGCAATGCCGATCTCGCCGATGTGTTGAAGGTTGCCGCCCAGCCGCTGATCGTCGTCGACGACGAGCACGCCATTCAGAGCGCATGGCGCGATGCGGCCGAGTGCCTCGTCTGCGCGCCTACTCCACGGCCTCGTGAAGCGAGCGACGCAGCACTGGCCTGGCAGCCCGCGTGGGATGAGACTGCTGTGCTGCTCTACACCTCGGGCAGCACCGGCGCACCCGAGCCGCAACCGAAGACGCTGCGCCACCTCGCAATCGGCGCGCTGGTGCTCGGCGCGCGCCTCGAAGACGATCTCGCTGGTGGGCTCGCCGCGGTGCAGCGCATCGTCTGCAGCGTGCCGCCGCAGCACATGTTCGGCATCGAGACGTCGGTGATGCTGTCGCTGATCCATTCGATTCCGGTGCTCGACGCACGACCGCTGCTTCCGGCCGATGTGCAAGCGGCATTCGCCGATTCGCCCGCCGCGGCATGGATCGCGACGCCGCTGCATTTGCGCAGCCTCGTGCAAATGAACATCGCGCTGTCGAACTGCAGCGTCGTCATCGCCTCGACGATGCCGCTGCAGGCGGCGCTCGCCGAGCAGGCCGAGGCGCTCGTCGGTGCCCCGGTGCTGGAGATCTACGGCTCGACCGAGACCGGCGTCGTCGCGATGCGCCGCACCGCGCAAGACGCCGATTGGCGCCCGGTGCAAGACGTTCGTCTCGAATCGGTCGAAGACGGCGCGCTCGCATTCGGCTCGCATTTCGCGTCGCCGGCCAAGCTGCTCGACCAGATCGACATCGACGCCGCAACGAGCCGCTTCAAGCTGCTCGGCCGGCAGGCCGATTTGATCAAGATCGCAGGTCGCCGCGCATCGCTCGCGGGCTTGAACTTGCTGCTGCAGGACCTGCCCGGTCTGGACGACGGCGTGTTCTACCTGCCGGCCACCGGCAGTCCGACCGAGCGGCTGTGCCTGATTCACTCAGGCGCGCCGCTGTCGCGCAGCACCATCGAGCAATGGCTACGGACTCGGCTCGACCCGGTGTTCCTGCCGCGCACGATCATTCGTCTCGATCGGCTGCCGCGCAGCGAGAGCGGCAAGCTGCCGCGGCGCGCGCTCGACGAGGTATATGCCCAGTGGCAGGCGGCGCACACGCCGGCGGGCAAGCGTCAATTCGAATTCGTCGTGGCCGCGGATCATCCTTCGCTGCCGGGCCACTTCCCCGGCCGGCCCATCGTTCCCGGCGTGCTGTTGCTCGACCGCGTGCTGAGCGGGATCAGCGCCAGGCTGCAGCGCCCGGTGCGAACGCTGCAACAAGTGAAATTCGCCGCCGCGCTGTTGCCCGACGAGACGGCGCGGGTCGAATTCGAAGCGCCGTCCGATCAGCTGAAGTTCGCGGTCCACGTGCTGCGCGCCGGCACGCGCGTGACGCTCGCGACCGGCAGCGTCGTTCTCGCGAAATCATCGAGCACAGTGCCGTCATGAGACTGTGGAAAGCCAAGGCCGAACGCGGCAGCGCCTGGCTCATTCGCCTGATCGTCTGGCTCGCAAAGACGGTGGGGCGGCCGTTCTGCCGTGCGTTGCTGTACCCGATCGTGCTGTACTTCGTCGTCACCGACGCAGTCGCGACGCGTGCATCGCGCGAATTCCTGAGCGTCGCCCAAGGACGGCGCGCGCGCTGGGTCGATGTCTTCGCACACATTCATTGCTTCGCTGCGACCTTGCTCGACCGCGTCTACATGGCCGAGGGCGAGTTCCACCGATTCGAGGTCACGGTCGAGGGCGATGCATTGGTTCGCGACGCGGTGAAGGCCGGCAAGGGTTGCCTGCTGCTCGGCTCGCACCTCGGCAGCTTCGACCTGATGATGCTCGCGAACAAGGCACTCGCGCATCAGCCGGTCAGCATCATGATGCACTCCGATCCGCGCGCGCGCGTGCGGCGCATCGCCGGCATCGACGACAGTGCATCGCAAGTCATCCAGCTCGGCCGGCCCGATAGCTTCTTGCGGGCTTACGACGTGCTGCAGCAAGGCGGCGTTGTCGCGGCGCTCGCCGATCGCGTCGACGGCGCGGGGGCAAGCCTCGAGGCCGCGTTTTTCGGCCGCAACGCGTCGTTTCCGCTCGGGCCGCATGTGCTCGCGTCGCGCGCCGGCGCGCCGGTGCTGATGTGCTACGGCCTCTACGAAGGCGGCTCGCGCTATCGCGTCGAGTTCATCGACTTCGGTCCGGCGGCAGCGCCAGGCAGCCGCGGCGCCAAGCTGCAGCCGATCATCGAGCGCTACGCGAAGCTGCTCGAGCAGCACGCGCGGCGTTATCCGAAGAACTGGTTCAACTTCTATCCGTTTTGGGCGAAGCAATGAAGGCGTTGCTGCGCATCTGCATGGTCTGTGTGTGCGTGTCGTTCGCCGGCATCGCGTCGGCGCAAGCAATCACTGCGACAGCGCTGCAGCACCTGTTGCAAGGCGCACCGCAGCGCGACGCGCGCTTCACCGAGACTCGCGAATCGCCGTGGCTGCAGGCGCCAGTCGAGGCGAGCGGCACGATGACCTCGACCGCGGCGGCACTCGAAAAGCGAGTCGAGCACCCGCGCCGCGAGACTTGGCGCATCATGCCCGACCGCATGGAGCTCGTCGCCGCCGACGGCGCGCGCAAGGAGTTTCGTTTCGACCAAGTCCCTGCCATCGCGGCGCTCGCGAACGCGACTCGCCACGTGATGGCCGGCGATCTGCAAGCGCTGCAAAAGGATTTCCGCGTCACGCTGAACGGCGATGAACGCGAATGGACGGTGCAGTTGAAGCCGCGCGACCCCGAAGTGACGCGCTACCTGAAGCAGCTCGAGCTGCAAGGCTCTCGCGGCCGCTTGCAAGTGATCATCATCGAAGAGAGCCGCGGCGACCGAACGACAACGCGGCTCGCCTACGAATAACGGAGAACCCATGTTCGACAAGGATCCCTTGACCGCGCTGCAGGCCGTGACGGCCGCACAGCAGCTCGCGTTTGCGCCACTCGCGTTCCAGGCGACCTCGGTGATGCGCGACCGCGGCGTGCTCGCGGCGCTGGCGCAAGCCGTGCCGCACGGCCTGACCATCGACAGCGTCGCCGAGTCGACCGGTCTCTCGGTCTATGCGAGTCGCGTGCTGCTCGAAGCGGGCTTGGGCCTGCGCATCGTGTGGCGTCGCGACGATCGCTTCCATCTCGGCAAGCTCGGGCGCTTTCTGCTCGAAGACGAGATGACGCGAATCAACTTCGACTTCACGCGCGACGTCTGCTATCAAGCCGCCGCCCACCTCGACGAAGCGCTCAGCGAAAGCACACCCGCCGGCCTGAAGACGCTGGGCCCGTGGGCGACGCTGTACGAAGGTCTGTCGATCCTGCCCGAGCCGGCACGCAGCAGCTGGTTCAACTTCGACCACTTCTATTCCGACCAGGCGTTTCCGGCGGTGGCCGCGCGACTGGCGGCGAGCCCGCCGGCCAGCTTGCTCGATGTCGGCTGCAACACCGGCAAGTGGGCGCGAATGTGCCTCGAGCGCTTGCCCGGGTGCCGCATCGGCCTGGCTGATCTGCCGATCCAGCTCGACGTCGCGAAAGCCAACTTGCGCGAGGCAGGACTGCTGCCGCTCGGCTACGACATCATCTGGATGAGTCAGCTGCTCGACTGCTTTGCCGACGACGAGATCGTCGCGATCCTCACGAAGGTGCGCGCCGCGCTGCCGCCGGGCGGTCGCTTGTGGATTCTCGAGCTGTTCTGGGACCGCCAGCGCTTCGAGGCGGCGGCGTTCAGCCTGCAGCAAACTTCGCTGTATTTCACCTGTGTGGCCAACGGCAACAGCCAGATGTACGACTCCAAAGTATTTCTCGAATTGCTGCCCCGCGCGGGCCTCATCGCGACACAGATCACGGATGGCGTCGGCGGTTATCACACGCTCGTGGAATGTGCCGCATCGGCGGCCCCGCAGCTCGACTAAACTTCGCAGCGAATTTGTGCCCGGGAGTTCAGCGTTGTTAGGAATTGCGGCCTTCAGTACCCTGCACGCAGCGGGCGTCGACAACCCGGGCTCGTGGCAAGCGATCGTCGCCGGCCAATCGGGTCTCAAGTCCAACGCATTGCCGTGGTGTGACTTGACTTGCTGGCTGGGCGAAGTCGCCGGCGTCGACGATTCGCCGCTGCCCGCCGAGCTTGCGGCGTGGGACTGCCGCACCCACCGCCTCGCTTGGATGGCCCTGCAGCGCAATCGCTTCCAGGAGGCCGTCGCCGCGTCGGCCGCGCGCTACGGCGCCAAGCGCATCGGAATCATCCTCGGCTCGAGCACCGCCGGCATCCGCAGCACCGAGCTCGCCTACACCCGGCAGCGCAGCGACGGCCACTGGCCCGACGACTTCGACTATCGGCGCACCCATTCGCTCGACGCGCTGTGCCGCTTCAGCGCCGCCGCGCTCGGCCTGCAAGGCCCGATGGTCACGATCTCGACCGCCTGCTCGTCGAGCTCGAAGGTCTTCGTGATGGCGCAGCGCTGGATCGACTGCGGGCTCATCGACGCCGCCGTGGTCGGCGGCGTCGACAGCCTGTGCATGTCGACGCTGTACGGATTCAATTCGCTGCAACTGCTGTCGGGCGACATCTGCCGGCCTTTCGATGCGGCGCGCAGCGGCATCTCGATCGGCGAGGCCGCCGGCTTCGTGCTGCTCGACAAGCAATCGGCGGCGATCAACTTCATCGGCGGCGGCGAGTCGAGCGACGCGTGGCACATGTCGACACCGCACCCCGAAGGCATCGGCGCCCAAGGCGCGATGCGCGCCGCACTGCAAGCCGCCCAGCTCGCGGCGAGCGAGATCGGCTACGTCAACGCGCATGGCACCGCGACGCTCGCGAACGACCGCGCCGAGGCCGCGGCGACCGCTGCGGTGTTCGGCGCGGGCCAGGTCCCGGTGTCGTCGACCAAGGGCGTGACCGGACACACCTTGGGCGCTGCCGGCATCACCGAGGCGATCGCCGTGATCCAGACGCTCGAGCATCAGACGCTGCCGCCGTCGGCTAACCTGCGCAGCGCCGAGGCCGATCTGCAGATCGACGTCGTCACCTCGCCGCGCCACGCCACGCTGCATCACGCGATGAGCAACAGTTTTGGATTCGGCGGCAGCAACTGCTCGCTGATCTTCGGTCGGGCGTCTTGATGTTGCGCTTCGATCTGTACGCTGCCGGCGTGATCGCTCCTGGAGTGAACTCGCTCGACGAGTTGCTCGCGATGCGCCGCAGCGGCCCGCTTCCAAGCGTCGCCGGGATCGAGTTGCCGAGCCCCAAGTCGCTGCCCGCGAACGAGCGCCGCCGTGCCAGCCAGGTCGTGCGCTTGACCCTCGCCTGCGCCGAGCAGGCCCTGGAAGCGAGCCCGTTCGCGGTCGAGCAGCTTCGAATGGTGTTCGCGTCGGACGAAGGCACCGGCGAGGTCTGCCAGCAGATGCTCGAGTCGCTGGCCACCACGCGTGCCGTGTCGCCGCTCGTGTTCCACAACTCGGTGCACAACGCGCCATCGGGCTACTTCTCGATCGGCCACCAGAACCAGCAATCGGCCGTCAGCGTGAGTCTCGGCCACGAAAGCTTCGCGAGTGGGCTGCTGTGCGCCGTTGCCGAAGCGCAGACCAGCGGCCAGCCGGTGCTGTTCCTGTCGTACGACGCATCGATGCCCGAGCCCTTGCGCGGCGTGCTGCCGATCGCGCAGGCGACCGCGACCGCGTGGATCATCGCGTCGGCATTGCAGCCGATGTGCGGCCGGCCGCCGATCGCCCGCTTCGACGTCGAACTCTGCGATGCGATTGCCGATGCCGATGACGCCACGCCGGACTGGATGCCGGCGGGCTGGAGCAGCAACAGCAGCGCCGAAGCATTTCGCGTGCTGGCGATGCTCGATGGCCGCGACGCGACATGCGAGATGCCGCTCGGCGCGCAGCGCTTGCGGGTGACCCGCGTCAGCGAATTCAGCGAGGCGGCCGCATGCTGACGCGTGCGCAAATCGCAAGCCGCATTCCACACGCGGGCGCGATGTGCCTGCTCGATTCGGTGCTGAGCTGGGATGCGACGAGCATCGTCTGCAGCGCCGCAGCGCCGGCCGCCGATCACGCGCTCGCCAACGCCGACGGCGTGCCCGCCGTCGCCGCAGTCGAATACGCGGCGCAGGCCGCAGCGGTTCACGGCGCCCTGCTCGACGACAGCGCTGCAGCGCGCGCCGGCATGCTCGCCAAGCTGAGCCATGTCGAGCTCGCGAACGGCGCAATCGACGGTGCGTTGACGGTGCGCGCCGAGCTGCTGAGCCGCGTTGCGACCGGCTGCATGTACGACTTCAGCGTAGCCGACGCGCAGGCCTGCCGCGCGCGTGGGCGGCTGCTGGTGGCGTTCAGCGATGAGTGACGCCGGCATCAAGCGCGCGCTCGTGACCGGCGGCAGCGGCGGCATCGGCGCTGCGATCTGCGCCGCGCTGGCAGCCACCGGCGTGCATGTCATCGTTCATGCGAATCGGCAGCTCGAGCGGGCGCAACGCATCGCCACCGCGCTGGTGGCCGAAGGCGGCCAAGCGAGTGCCGTCGCCTTCGACCTCACCGACGCAGCGGGCGTGAGCGCCGCGATCGAGACACTGCTTGCTGCCGGGCCGATCCAGATCCTCGTCAACAACGCCGGCGTTCATCGCGATGCGTTGATGGCCGGCATGGCGCCATCGGCGTGGGACGAAGTCATCGACACCAATCTGAGCGGCTTCTTTCGCGTCACCCAGCCCTTGCTGTTGCCGATGGTGCGAACGCGCTGGGGCCGCATCGTCAACATCAGCTCGGTGGCGGGACAGGCCGGCAACAAGGGCCAGGCGAACTACGCGGCGGCGAAGGCCGGGCTGCACGGCGCAACGAAGTCGCTCGCGCTCGAGCTCGCGGGCCGCGGCATCACCGTCAACGCGGTCGCTCCGGGCATCATCGAGACCGACATGATCGACGACGCCTTTCCGCCCGAGAAGATCAAGGCGCTGGTGCCGACAGGTCGCGCGGGTCGGCCCGACGAGGTCGCAGCATTGGTCGCGTTTCTGGCGAGCGACGCGGCAAGCTACATCACCGGTCAGGTGATTGGCGTGAACGGCGGGCTGTATTGATGTACGTCACTCGTCGCGAGCACGCCAGCCTGTCGGATCGGGCTGATCCTTCGACAAGCTCAGGACAGGGTGCGCTGCGCGCATCGAAGCCCCCGGAGCCCTAGGATGGGGTCTGGATCGCCATCCCCGCGTTCAACGAAGAGCGCACCATCCGCGCCCTCGCCCAAGCCGCGCTCACCCAATGCCCGCGTGTGATCATCGTCGACGACGGCTCTTCCGATGCGACCGCGACCCAGTTGCACGGCCTGCCGGTCACGGTGCTGCGCCACGCCACCAACCAAGGCAAAGCTGCGAGCCTGTGCACGGCTTTCGCCGAAGGGCTGCGCCGAAAAGCGAAATGTGTCGTCACGCTCGACGGCGATGGCCAGCACGACCCGAGCGATGCGGCTCGATTGCTGTGGGCCTGGCGCAGCCATCCGGATCGCCTGGTCATCGGCTCTCGACTGCACGACAAGTCGCAGTTCCCGATCGCGCGCTATCGCGCCAACCGCTTCGCCTGCTTCTGGATCTCGTGGGCCGCCGGGCATGCGATCGCCGATTCGCAATCGGGCTTTCGCGTCTACTCGGCAGCGGCGATGGCGGTCGCGCTCAGCGATCGGGTGCGCGGCAGCCGCTTCACGTTCGAGAGCGAGATCCTCATCGAGGCGGCCGACCACGGCATTCTCACCACCGCGGTCGCGATCCCCGGGCACTATCCCGACAACGCGCGGCGCAGCCATTTCCGGCCGGTGGTCGACATCGCCAAGATCGTCATCATGGTCGCCGGTCGATTGCTGCGCAAAGGGATGCATCCACTGGGCCTGTGGCGCAGCCTGCAACACAGCGAGGTGCTGTCGGCACCGACTGAGCTCGTCGTGCCCGATGCCTGACGCGTCGACCGCGGCGCCGTCGGCAGGCCTGCTGAGCGCGCAGCGGGTCAGCTTCCGCTACCCGAAGCAGGCCGAGCAGGCTTTGCAGGACGTGAGCCTCAGCCTCGCGCGCGGCCAGAGCGTCGGCCTCCTCGGCCCGAACGGCTCGGGCAAGACCACGCTGATCAATGTGCTGATCGGTCTGCGCACGCCGCAAAGCGGCGCAGTGCATCACGGCGGCGAGCGGCCCGCGGTGGTCGCATGGGTGCCGCAGGACTACGCGTTCTACCCGCAGCTCACCTGCCGCGAGAACCTGCAGTTCTTCGTCGCGATGCTCGACGTGTCGCCGTCAGAGCGCGACGCGCGTGTCGACGAGGTCATCGCATCGTGCGTGCTGCAGGAGTTCGCGAGCAAGCTCGCGCAGCACTGCTCGGGCGGCGTGCGCCGGCGATTGAACATCGCCATCGCGCTGCTGCAAAAGCCCGACGTGCTGATGCTCGACGAGCCGACGGTCGGAGTCGATCCGCAATCGCGCGCGTTTCTGCTCGACCAGGTGCGCGAGCTTGCGCAGCAAGGCACCGCCATCCTCTACGCGACGCATTACATGGAAGAAGTCGCCGCGGTGTGCAACCAGATCCTGCTGCTCGACCACGGCAAGGTGCTCGCGAGCGGCGACTTGCAGACGCTGCTTCAGGGCGATGCGCAAAGCGGCGGGTTCGCGAACCTCGAAGCGCTGTTCATGCATCACACCCATCGGCCGCTGCGCGACTGAGGCTGCGATGATCACCCTCAAACAGTCGCTGCACATCGCCCTGAAAGAATGGCGACTGCTGTGGCGCAACCCGCATGGGCTTGCGGTGCTGTTCCTGATGCCGGCGGTGTTCATTCTCGTGATGTCGTTCGCGCTGAAGAACACGCTGACCTCGGCCAACATCGCGCTGCCGCCGACCGGCTGGGTGCTCGAGGATGCGAACCCGATCGCCGCGCAATGGGCCAACGACTGGGTCGCGCGCAACGGCGGCGAGCGCCTCGCGTCGCGCGAGCATCTGCAACGCGCGTTGCGCGATCGCCGAGTGCAGGCCGGCGTCATCGTGATGCCGCAATGGCTCGATGCCCAAGGCAAGCCGCGCAGCGATCACGTCGAGCTGTGGTTGAGCAACCGGGTGCAGCCGGCGGCCGCCGGGCGATTGCGCGCGGAGCTGAGCTACGCGATGCTGCAAGTGCAGCTGAAGGGCGCCGCTGCCGCTGCCGGTCCGTTCGCCAGCATCCTGCTCGGCAACGCGTCGAACAGCGAGCTGTTCCCAGCGTCGGGTGCATTGACCACGCGCTATCTGTACGAGATCGAGTCCGACCGCAAGATGACCGCTGTGCAACAGAGCGTTCCGGCGTGGCTGATCTTCGGCATGTTCTTCGTCGTCATCCCGATTGCCGGCGTGCTGATCCAGGAGCGCAACGACGGCACGTTGACGCGGCTTGCGACCTTCGGCGTACGTCCCGATGCGATCCTCGGCGGCAAGCTGCTCGCCTTCATGGCACTCAATTGGATCCAGCTGCTGATGATGCTGCTGGTCGGCCGCTGGCTGGTGCCGCTGCTCGGCGGCGACACGCTGTACCTCGACTTGCCGTGGGGCTGGTTTTTGTTGATGGTGTTGGCCACGAGCGCGGCGGCCGTCTGCCTCGCGCTGCTGATCGCCGCCTACACGCGAAGCTTCGACCATGCTGCCGCGCTCGGCGGCGGCGCCAATGTCGTGCTCGGCGCGATTGCCGGCATCATGGTCCCGCGCAACCTGATGCCCGCCGGCATGCAGACGGTCTCTGAATGGTCACCGATGGGCTGGGCGCTCGACGGCATGCAAGCCGTGTTTCTCGGCGCCCCCGATGCGGCGCAAGTCGTGCCGAAGGCGTCGCTGCTGCTCGGCTTCGGCCTACTGTGCCTCGCGCTGAGCTGGCGAGCGATCCGGCATCAGGAACGGGCGAGCTAGAGACTCAATACCCGTAATCATGCCGCTGCCGACGCGGATCAGCCGGCACCGGCGCCCACTGACCGCGGTAACCGACATTGTTGTCGCGCCAATCCGGGATGCCGTCGTGGTCGCGATCGCGCCAATGGTGATGGTGGTGACGGTAGTAGTAGCCGCCGCCGTAGATCACCGGCGCCGGCACGTAGTACGGCTGCGGACGATAGATCACGCGAGGTGGCAGGTAGACCGGCGCGGGCTCGACATAGACCGGTGCCGGCTCGTAGTACACCGGTGCCGGCACGCTGATGCCGATCGACCACTGGACATTGCTCGCATGCGCCGCGCCGGCGGTGAGCGCACAGGCAGCGGCAGCAACAGCGGTGGCGAAAATCTTGTTCACGATCGACTCCGTTTCTGCGCAGTGCGCGCATTCTGAAAACGCGACACCCCACCTGCAGCGTTGACGGCTCGACCCTGTTGCAAGGTAAAGCAAGGTTTCCGAACCATCTCAGAGTGCAGCGCCTCGCCGATAGAATCATTTACAAATGACCGCATCGCACCACGACGCCAAGCCCAGCAACTTCTTGCGCCAGATCATCGAGCGCGATCTGGCCCAGGGCGCTTACTCGCAGCGCAAGTTCGCCGGTACGCCGGGCGACGCGACGCACCATGAAACTGCTCGTCCCGATCCGGCCAAAATCCGCACCCGCTTTCCGCCCGAGCCCAATGGCTATCTGCATGTGGGCCATGCGAAAAGCATCTGGCTGAACTTCGGCCTGGCGCGTGACTACGACGGCGTATGCCACCTGCGCTTCGACGACACCAACCCCGAGAAGGAAGAGCAGGAATACGTCGACGCAATCGTCGATGCGGTGAAGTGGCTGGGCTTCGACTGGAATGCCCACGGCACGAGCCATCTGTTCTACGCCAGCAACTACTTCGACTTCATGTACCGCGCGGCCGAGTACCTGATCACGACCGGCCACGCCTATGTCGACGAGCAGACCGCCGACGAGATGCGAACGAGCCGCGGTGACTTCGCCACGGCCGGGCGCGACAGCCCGCAGCGCCATCGCACGCCGGAAGATAACTTGCGGCGCTTTCGCGAGATGCGCGACGGCAAGCTCGCCGACGGTGCCGCGGTGCTGCGCGCCAAGATCGACATGGCGCACCCCAACATCAACCTGCGCGACCCGGCGCTCTACCGCATCAAGCGCGCGACGCACCACAACACCGGCGACACCTGGTGCATCTACCCGATGTACTCGTTCGCCCATCCGATCGAGGACGCGCTCGAGAACATCACGCACAGCATCTGCACGCTCGAGTTCGAAGACCAGCGGCCGTTCTACGACTGGACGCTCGAGCGCATCGCGCCCATCTTGCGCACGCCGCAGTTCGAGCGCGTGAAGCAGTTGATCGAGGCAATCGAAGGCGAAGGCATGGAAGCGGCGAAGGAGTTCGCGCTGCACTGCCACAACCATGCCGCCAAGCTGTTCGCGAGCGACGCCGAAGCAGGGATGCGTGCGCTGTTCGAGCGCTGGGACCACGACAGCGGCCGCGTCCTGCACGACCTGCCGCAGTTCTTCACGCTGCTCAAGCGCGAAACGGCGCAGTTCACGCCGCTGCTGCAGCATGCACTCGACGGCGAGCACCCCAACGTCTTCGGGCTGCCGCACCAGTACGAGTTCGCGCGGCTCAACCTCACCTACATCGTCACCAGCAAGCGCAAGCTCAAGCAGCTCGTCGACGAGGGTCATGTCGCCGGCTGGGACGACCCGCGCATGCCGACGCTGGTCGGCCTACGGCGCCGCGGCTACACGCCCGAGAGCCTGCACCTGTTGGCCGAGCGCAGCGGCGTCAGCAAAGCCGGCGGCTGGATCGATTACTCGTCGCTCGACATCGCGCTGCGCGACGATCTCGATCCGAAAGCCGCCCGCGCGATGGCCGTGCTCGACCCGCTGAAACTCGTGCTGACGAACTGGGACACGGTGATGGGCCAGGGCGTCATCGACACCTGCAGCGCGCCGTTGCACCCGGCGCAGCCCGAGCGCGGCAAGCGCAGCTTTGGAATCGGACGCGAGATCTGGATCGAGCGCGACGATTTCATGGAGGAGCCGAGCAAGGGCTACCACCGGCTGTATCCGGGCAACCGGGTTCGGCTCAAGTACGCTCACGTCATCCAATGCATCGGCTGCACGAAGGACGCAAGCGGCAACATCACCGAAGTCCAGGCCGAGCTTGTGCCCGACACCAAGAGCGGCACACCGGGCGCCGACGCGGTGAAGGTCAAAGGCGTGATCACCTGGGTCGGCGCGAGCGATGGCGTGAGCGCCGAAGTGCGGCTCTACGACCGCCTCTTCAGCGACGAGCAGCCTGACGCCGGCGGCAAGGACTTCAAGGCCTGCTTGAATCCGAACAGCAAGAAGGTCGTCACGGCCTATGTCGAGCCGTCGTTGCAGGCCGCTGCGGCCGACGACAAGTTTCAGTTCGAGCGGCATGGCTACTTCGTGGCAGACCGCAACGATCACTCGGCAGCAAAGCCGGTGTTCAACAAGATCACGGGGCTGAAGGACAGCTGGGCGAAATAGCCGCATGAAGAAGCCGACCGCAGCTTGTCGCTCGGCGCGGGCGCGCTCTGTCTTGCTTGCGTACAGCGTCGCCGGTGAGGACATTTCATGATAAATCGGAGTGCTTGCGTCGTTTGGTCGACGATGCGTTCAGCCGAGCGCACGGGCCGAATGGTTTGGCCCACCGCATGCGCTCTGCTTGACCGTAAGGAGCACCCATGGCCACTCCCCGCAACGTCGCTGTCCTTGTCGGCAGCCTTCGCAAGGACTCGATCAATCTCAAGCTCGCCAAGGCGCTGATTGCGATGGCGCCGCAGCCCTTGAAGATGGAGATCGCCGACATCGGTCAACTGCCGCTGTTCAGCCAGGACTGGGAAGCCGCGCCGCCGCAGGCCGTCGTCGAATTCAAGGAGCGCGTCCGCGCTGCCGACGCGGTGCTATTCGTCACGCCGGAATACAACCGCTCGATGCCCGGCGTGCTGAAGAACGCCATCGACGTTGCGTCGCGCCCCTACGGCCAGAGCGCCTGGAGCGGCAAGCCGGGCGCGGTGGTCAGCGCGTCGCCGGGCGCCGTCGGCGGCTTTGGCGCGAACCACCATCTTCGCCAGTCGATGGTCTTCCTCGACGTGCCGATGATGGCGCAGCCCGAGGCCTACATCGGCAGCGCGCACAAGCTGTTCGACGCCAATGGCGGCATCACGAACGATTCGACGCGCGAGTTCTTGCAGAAGTTTCTGCAGGCGTTCGCGCAGTGGATCGAGCACAATTCGCCGCGTTGAGCGCTCGATTTCAACCACATCACTCGGGAGGTTCTATGTCCGATGCCGACGTCGTTCAGACGCCGCTTGCTGCTGCTGCGCCCACGCGCGTCACCGTCGTGTCGACCACACCGGCCGCCCGATCGGGAGCGCGCTGGTTCTGGTGGATCGCCGGCCTGTCTTTGGTCAACATCGTGCTCGCGCAATCGGGCAGCGACACCAACTTTGTGATCGGCCTGGGCATCACCGCCGTGTCCGACGCGATCTTCTCGTCGGCCAAGGCGGTCGGCTTCACGATCGACGCGATCGCGCTGGGCTTCTTTTTCCTCATGGGCCGCCTCGCGCAGCGCGGCACGCTGTGGCCATTCTTTCTCGGCGCCGCCGTCTATCTGCTCGACGCACTGATCTACGTGATGGTCAAGGAATGGATGCCGGTCGCCTTTCATGCACTCGCGCTGTTCTTCATTCTCAACGGCGCGATGAGCCTGCGTGCCGCGTTGCGATCCGCCGGCGTTCGGTGACACGCGGCGGCGCTGGACCCGTTCAGCCAGAGCTATCGGCCGGCGCCGCGCATCGTCGAGTCCTGCGGCCCTTCGCGTTGACGAAGCTCGGAACCCGACTCCGACCGCGTCGATCGGCGCCGGCAAGCCGCGGCAGCGGCATCGAGCATCGCCTTGCGAATCTCCTTGACGGGAGCGACCAGCCATTGGCCACGCAGCGAATAGACGATCAACTCGTCCTCACCCGTGCCGCGGTTCGCCGCCGTCGCACAGCGCCGCTCGTATTCGGCGAGCGCTCGGCCGGCATAGGAGTCGGCGCCGCGCTCCTCGACCACGATGCGCGCCAGCGCCTCCTGGTTCAAGATCGAATGCTGGATTCGCCGGTCCGGCGTTTGGCGCCGATCGGGAACTTCACCTGCGCCCGGCCCGGTTGGGCTCTCGGTGGATGCGTTCATGCTCGCTCCTTCGGTCGTCGGCAATGGTGCGCCAACGCGACGATTTAGGGAACGGTTTTTCCGGCCACAATGGCCGCAGGAAACGATCGATTCATCGCGCGGTGGGAGGCTCGGCATGGGGTGGATTTTTCTGTGGCTTGCGCTGGCTCTGGCCACACAGCTGTGGCTGTGCTTTCGGGTCGCCCGCTCGAGCATTGCGCTTGCAATCGCGACCTTCTTTCTGGGCAGCATCGCAGCCGTCTACACCCTGTTCAAGCATCGCGGCGACCCTGAGACGAGCGTGACGGCGCCGTTCCTCGCCAACCTCGCGTTCAGTGTGCTGCTTGTCGCCAGCAGCTGGCAGCTCGTCAAAGCGTCGATGTTGGAACAGGCGGCGCAAGACCAGCTCGCCGCCGCAGCCGAAGTGGCCGAGGCTCCGCCCGCGCCGCTCGCGCCGCTCGCGGCTGCCGACACTGCGGCTCAAAGCGCCACCCCGCTCGACCCGGTCGATGCCTTCTCAGCCGAGCTGCGCAACGTCGGCATCGCGCACACGGTGACGCGTTTGCCGGCGACGACGAAGTTGCCCGGCGGCGTCGTCGATGCGGCGCAGATCGATGCCCTGGCGTCGACTATCGGCGCGAGCGCGCCCGCCGGTGCGGAGCTGTCGGTGACCTTGTTCCGTTGCGACTCGGTGCCCGCCTGCCGCAGCGTGGCCGGCAACTACATGCAGCAAAGCAGCACCCGCGCCCGCGTGCTGCAAAACGGCGCGACGCTGCTCGTCATTCCGGTCGCCGGCAGCGGCGAATTCGACGTGTTGTCGGCGAGCCTCGCCAGCGCGTTTCGCAAGCTGCCGCGCTAGCGACCCTTCTTACTCGGACGCGCGCGCCTGGCTCTGCCAAGGCGTCCACAGCAGTCCCGCGCCGACGCTGACGTTGGTCTTGTCGCGCAGCAGCGGGCTCGCCGCATTGGCCGCGCCGTGCAAGGACATGCTGCGCACGGTGGCGAACCACGACAGGCTCTGACTGTGGCGGCGGCTCAGCGTCAGGTTCAATGCAGTGCCGAGATAGCCCGAGCGCGCGTCGTAGGCCGGCCGCGTCGGCGTCGCCTGGCTCGGGTCGACTTGATAGAAGTAGCGCGCCAGGGTGCGGTCGGCCCAGGTCGGTTGCAGCGATACGGTGAAGGCCGCCGGCAATCCCGCGACCGGGCTGAAGCGCCAGCGCATCTCGGGCGTGAACTCGGCGCCGCGGCCGTGGGTGCGATGAAAGTCGGTCGACACGAGCGCGCGCAAGTTCAGGTGCACATCGGGTCCACCGGGCATCTTGCGCAAGCCTTTGTAGATCACTTGCGGTCCGACGCCGAACAGGTAATCGAGCGGCGGCATGCCTTGGCGCGCGTCGTTGTTGCGGGCGCTGAAGGCCGCGCTGCCGGTCACGTCGAATTCGATGTCGCTGGTCTTCAGCAGCCGGCCGCGAATGCCGTCCTGATCGACGCGCAGGATCGGCCCGCGGTAGATGAACAGCGGCGCTGCGAACCCGCGCCAATGCGACTGGTCGGCACCCGGGTAGTCGACGACACGGCCGGCGCCGGTCACGAGGCCGGCCTCCCACTTTGGCCGCTGAGCCGGGTCATCGGGCTCGGCCGCCGGCGCCGAAGGCGCGGTCTGAGCGGCCGAGGCCGCGCTTGGCAGCAAGCCGCACAAGCACATCACCATCACCATCGCGATCGCGATCGCGCAATAGCGAATCGAAGTCATTGATCTCATCACGTGGAAGCACCCTTCACCCCGAGCGGATGGGGCGCGGCAGGCACTGTAACGCGGCCGGCAACGCTCAAGCCGGCTGCGCGCTGCGCCGCGGCTCGGGGGCAGGCGCGTTCAGCTCACGCTTCTCGTCCTTTTTCGACCCGAAGCGGTGCGCGAACACCCAAGTGAACTCGGCACCGATCAGGAAGATCTGCGCCGAGTAGTAGACCCAGATCAGCAGCACCACGACCGAACTCGCGGCGCCGAACCCAGATGTCACGGCGCTCTTGCCGATGTACAGGCCGATCAGCAGCTTGCCGATCGTGAACAGCAGTGCGGTGATGCCGGCGCCGAACCAGACATCGCGCCAGGCGATGCGAACGCTCGGCAGCAGCTTGTAGATCAACGCGAAGAGCAGTGTCACCAGCGCGAAGGCGACGATGAAGTCGACCCCATGCAGCGCGAATTCCCAGCCGCCGAACAGCGGCGCCCACCAGTCGCCGAGCGCGGCGAGCGCGGCACTCGCGACCAGCGAGATGACGAGCAGAAAGCCGAGCCCGAGAATCATGCCGAACGACATCAGCCGCGCGCGGATGAGCCCGCGCAGACCTTTGGGGCGGTTGCGCTCCGGCGCGCGCCAGACGCGGTCGAGCGCGTTCTGCAGTTCACTCAGCACCGAGGTCGCGCCGGCGAACAACAGCACCACGCCGATCGTCGTGCCGATAACGCCCTTGTTGTGCAGGCTCGCACTCTTCAGCAGCCCTTGGATCGCGGCAGCGCCGTCGGCGCCGAGGAAGCCGCTCAGCTGCTGAAAAATCTGATTGCGCGCGGCCTCTTCGCCGAACACGATGCCGGCCACCGAGATGACGATGACGAGCAAGGGCGCGATCGAGAACACCGAGTAGTACGACAGCGCGGCCCCCATGCTCTGTGCGTAGTCGTCGACCCAGGCCTCGATCGCTTCGCGCATGAAGTCGATGAACTGGCGCCAGCGCGGCACCGGGCCGATTGGCGTTTCGGCCAGCGGGGGCGCTTCGGGCGCCGGCGCCGGTGCTCTCGTTCGCGCAGGGGCCGGCCACTCGCGATGCCGGGTGCGCCAGAACTTCCACGCCACCCCCGACGCGACGGCCGCCACCAGCGTCGCGCGCACCGGGTTCAGCGTCAACAGCGTCGATGCCATACGTCTCAATTTATGCAAGCGCGAGTCGCAGCGGCAGTAGCCATCGGCCGATGCTCGCGTAGGCCTCGTCTGACACCGATGCAAAATGCTGGTCAGACGCGACCCCAGGACCACCATGACGACCTGCCCGAAATGCCATCACGTCCGCGCGACCGACTCCACCGCACCCGCGTGGCAATGCCCGGCCTGCGGCGTCGCGTACGCGAAGGCGGCCGAGTCGCTGCAGCGTCCGGTTTCCGAGCGGCCGGTCGTCTTTCAAGCGCGCAGCGAGAGCCGCTTTGCGTGGGCCAAATGGTTCATGCTCGCGGCCATCGCGTATGGCGGGTGGACCGGCTATCAGTACAGCCTGCGGCACCGCAGCGGTGACGCGAGCGGGGCATTCGGCAGCATCGCGGCAAGCCTGCGCGGCGGCATGTCCGAATCCGACTTGCGCGTGCTCGCTGCGACCGTCAAGCCGGGCGACGTGACGCTGTACACCACGACCGATTGCCCGTATTGCGCGCAGGCCAAAGGCTGGCTGAATCAGTACCGCTTTGCCTACACCGAATGCAACGCCGAGACGCGATCCGATTGCGCGGCCGACCTGCGATCGCACGGCGCGATGGGAGTGCCGTTCTTGCTGGTGCGCGGTCGGCCGATGCACAACGGCTTCGACTCCGACGAGTTCGTCGCGCTGCTCAGGCAATGAGCCCATGAACCGCGCGCCGGGTCCCGGCTACGATGCGTCGAGCGACGAATCGGATCATCAGCCTGTGTTGCTCGAGCTCGCTGAGCGATGATGGCGAACTCGACATTCAGGAGACCCGTTGTGAAACTCGCTTTCTATGCCGCCTTGCTTGCCTCGCTTATCGTTTCTTCGGCCTGGGCGCAAGCCGACGCGGCGGCCAGCGCCGCGAAAGAATCGGGTGCCATCGTGACCGCGAGCGGCCTCGTTTACCGCTCGTTGAAAGATGGCAACGGGCCGAGCCCGGCCGCGACCGACAAGGTCAAGGTGCATTACCGCGGCACGTTCCCCGACGGCCGCGAATTCGACAGCTCATACAGCCGCAACGAGCCGGCAGAATTTCCGCTCGACCGCGTCATCAAGTGCTGGACCGAGGGCGTGCAGCGGATGAAAGTCGGCGGCAAGGCCAAGCTGACGTGTCCGGCGTCGATCGCCTACGGCGAGCGCGGGGCGGGCAAGGTGATTCCGCCCAATGCCACGCTGCAATTCGAAGTCGAACTGCTCGGCATCAGCGGGCGCTAGTCCCGACGCGGCGCTCAGCGCTGGCTGCGCCCCTTGCGCTTGTCGACCTCGGCCAATTGGGTCTTCAGCAAGGCCT
>VBCQ01000291.1 GCA_005882155.1 Betaproteobacteria bacterium | reverse complement strand
TAGCGCGAATCAAAGTGCCGGTGATGCTGGCGCATGGTGGTCGCGACCGACGTGTGCCAATCGTCCATGCTCAGCAGTTTCGCAGTGCCGCGGAGAACGCCGGTGTGAAGGTCGAATGGGTGCTTTACGGTGATGAGTACCACGGCTTCTATCTGCCAGCGGCCGAGGCCGACTACTGGGAGCGAATGGACAAGTTCCTCAAGCGAGCGATGTCAGACACGACGCCGTAGCGAGGTCAGCTGCGGCCTGGTGCGGAAACAAACCCTTGCGCCCCGGTCGGCACTCGATGAATTTCCAGGACTCAAACCAGGGTGGTTCCACGGAACTACACGCTGTTCACAACCTGGAGAACCCGCATGAGAAAGTCTGCAGCACTTGCCTTGGCCGCTTGCGTGGCGGTACCAGCATTCGCGCGTACCGACGTCGGGGTGTCCATCGGCATCAACGAACCGGGCGCGTACGGCCGCATCGACATCGGTAACTTTCAGCCTGAAGTGGTTTATGCGCAGCCGGTGATCATCGAGCGCTCTCGCTATTACGAGAACCGGACTCCCGTTTACCTGTACGTGCCGGTGGAGCAACAGCAGCACTGGCGCCGCTACTGCCACGTCTACCGCGCGTGCGGCGAGCCGGTCTACTTCGTTCAGGAACAATGGGTCGAACAACGCTGGCGGGAAGAGCACCCCGGCTGGCGCCGTCACCATCGCGGCTGGGATCGCTGGGATCATGACCGCGGCGAGCACCGCGGCTACGGCTACTGAAGCCTGATTCGTTCGCCTGAAACCGCGTCAGGCCTGCAATACCTCTTCGGCACGCCGGCGCGGGCTGCGCAGCGCCGGCCGCGTCGCGTAACCGAGGCGGAACGGCATCAGCGCATGCCAGCCGGTGTTGCCGATGAGGTCGTCCAGCACACGTTGAAAGCGCGGCGCGAGCCCGAGGCTGCGCTCACGATCGGCGCGCTCGGGCATCTGGTTGAGCGGATGCATCGCAATGCCTTGCGTCTGCGCCCACAGGTGCATGCGTTGCCATAGCCGGCCGCCCTGCATGCGCTGCGCGTTGTCGCTCGCGTCGCGCGCGAGCACGAGGCCGAAGGCCGACGCGGTGGCAACGTGAACGTCGCGCGTGTTGTCGAGCCAGATGCGGTCGGCGCGCTCGCTGTCCACCGGCGGCAGGATTTTCGCGGCGACGCGCAGCCACGCCGGCAATGCCTGCGCGTCGATCGTCAGGCCGTCGCGGTGGTCTTGAACTTCGCTCCATGAGTTGCGGAACCATGCGCCGCTGTCGCGCGACTGGTCCGCGTCGGCGACGATCGATTGCGCTGCCTCGATGATTCGTGCACCGACGTCGCGCCTCGCTGCCTCGCTCGTGAACCACTTGACCGCGACCTGCGGCAGATCGGCACCCAGGGCCGCGAGCGAGCTGAACACCGAGTCCTCGAGCCGGCGGTTCGTTTCGTAGGGACCGCGGTGCGTGTGACGCTGCGGGATCGCAGCGTGAAGCGGCGACACGACGCTGCGACCGGGAGCCAGCGCGACATGCGCCACATGGCTCTGATCGGCAGCGTTCGGCAGCAGCACGAGCGTCGTCGCGAGGCCGGCGGCAGACGCCGCGAGCAGCAGGTTCTCGATTGCGCAGCCGAGGCCGATGTGCATCTCGCGAAGCGTCGGATCGATGCTGCCGATGTTGCGCGCGCGGTCGGCGAACACGTCGATGCCGTCACCTCCACCATGACCTGCGCGAAAGCGCCAAGGCTGCGAGTTGTGCGGATTCGCGGCGAGGATCGCTGCGCGCACGAGCTGCAGCGGTGACCCCGCGGGGCCGTCGTTCCACTGGTCCCAGGCCTCGTACGCCGGACCGCGGCCGGTGCTGAAGACGCCCTGATCCGAGGCACGCCATGCGAGGCCCGCAGCGCCGGCGAGCGCGACGCCGCTGCCGAGCTCGAGCAGTGTTCTGCGATCAGTCATTGCGAAGAGCCGGTCCGCGCATCGATGCCGACCGCTTCATCGACATGTGCGAACCCATCGGCCTCGAGCAAGCGCGCGAGCTCTCGATTGATCGTGCCGACGACCGCGGGACCTTCGTAGATCAGCGCGGTCATCAGCTGCACCATGGAGGCGCCGAGGCGGATCTTGCGGTACGCATCGGCGGCGCTGAACACCCCACCCGAGCCGATGATGCGGTAGCGCTTGACGTCAACGCGCCCGAACAGATCGGCAATCGTTCGGTCCGCCGCGCCGGCGGCCGGTCGGCCCGACACCGCGCCGGGCATGCGCGCGAGTTGCGAGGCCGGCGTCGCGAGACCTTGCGGCTTGCCCGCAGGCAGGTTGACCGAGAAGCCACTGACGCAGCGGGCCGGCTCGACCGCGGCGAGAAAGCTTTCGATGTCGCTCGTTGTCGCGAACGGTGCGACCTTGAGGAACAGTGGCTTGGCGATGCGCAATGCATCGATCGCATCGAGCAGCGATGTCAAGCGTTGCCGCTCAGAAAAGAAGTCACGCCCATCGCGCGTGTTCGGGCAGCTCAAGTTCAGGCACAGGTAGTCGGCACAGCCATGGAGGCGGCGCACCGCGCTGACGTACTCGGCGATCACAGTGTCGTCGGCGTCGCTCGCCGCCTCGGGGCCGCGATTGGTGCTGACGACGTTGATGCCGAGCGGCACCGGCAGACGCGACCCATCGAGCCGCGCCGCGACACGCTCGGCGCCGTCGTTGGGCAAGCCGTAGTGAACGACGATGCCGCGGTCCTGCGGAATGCGAAACAAGCGCGGTCCTGGGTTGCCGGCTGACGGCTCGGCCGAGATCGACCCCACCTCGATGTGGCCGAAGCCGAGTGCGGCCAGAAGGCGCACGGCGCGAGCGCTCTTGTCGAATCCGGCGGCCAGGCCGAGCGGCGTGCGCAGCGCCATGCCGGCGACTTCGATGGCCAAGCGCGGGCTGGTCGCACCGGCTGCAGCGGCGACAGCGGAACACAGGCTGCTCGATCCGCCGGCGAGCTCGGCGGCGCGTATCGCCATGTCGTGCGCCCGTTCCGGATCGATCTGGAACAGGATCGGTCGGATCACGGCGCTGTAGAGTCCCATCGCCCCGATTGTGCCGATCAACTGACCGGCGTCAGCTTGGCGACCGACAGCGCAAGCCACTTCATGCCGTGGCGCCCGAAGTTGATTTGCGCGCGCGCGTCGTCGCCCGCGCCTTCGAGCGTGACGATGACGCCTTCGCCGAACTTGTTGTGGAACACGCTCTGCCCGGAGCGCAGGCGATGGCTCGCTGCTTTCGGCGCATACGGCGCTGGTGTCTGCCGCGCCTCGACCTTGCCGGCGCCGACGATCGAGTGCAGACCCGAGCCGCGCGACCACGCCGACTGGTACTCGCGCGCGAAGCCCGAGCCGAAGCCCTGGTTGCGCGGCGTGATCCAGCGCAGGTTGACTTCGGGCAGCTCGTCGAAGAAGCGGCTCTTGATGTTGTAGCGCGTTTGCCCGTGCAGCATCCGCGTCTGGCTGAAGCTCAAGTACAGGCGCTTGCGCGCCCGCGTGATCGCGACGTACATCAGGCGGCGCTCTTCTTCGAGCCCGTCGATGTCGGCGATGCTGTTCTCGTGCGGGAACAGCCCCTCTTCGAGCCCGGTGATGAAGACCGCATCGAACTCCAGGCCCTTGGCGGAGTGAACCGTCATCAGCTGGATCGCGTCGGTGCCGGCTTGTGCTTGGTTGTCGCCCGCTTCGAGCGAGGCGTGGGTGAGGAAGGCGGCGAGCGGCGACATGATCTCGCCGGTTTCCGAGTCGGGCACCGCAGCGGTTCGGGCTGAGCCTGTCGAAGACCCTTCGACAGGCTCAGGGCGAACGGAGGTTTCATCGATCGGCAGCGCGACAGCATCCTTGCCGAACCCTTCCTGCGTGACGAAGGCCTCGGCCGCGTTGACCAATTCGTCGAGGTTCTCGAGTCGGTCCTTGCCTTCCTTGTCGGTCTTGTAGAACTCGACCAGGCCCGACGCGTCCAGCATGTGCTCGATGATCTCGCGCAAGGTCTTGCCTTGCGTCGCATCGCGCATCGCGTCGACCTTCTTGACAAAGGCCAGCAGGTTGACGCCGCCCTTGCCGGTCATCGAGCCGACGCTTTGATACAGGCTGCGGCCGCTGCCGCGTGCGACGTCCTGCAACTGCTCGAGCGTGCGCGCGCCGATGCCGCGCGCCGGGAAATTCACGACGCGCAGAAAGCTGGTGTCGTCGTTCGGGTTCTCGATCAGCCGCAGGTACGACAACGCGTGCTTGACTTCGGCGCGCTCGAAGAAACGCAAGCCGCCATACACCTTGTACGGAATGCCGGCGTTGAACAGCGCACTCTCGAGCACGCGGCTTTGCGCGTTGCTGCGATACAAGAGCGCGATGTCGTGGCGCGCGATGCCCTCGCGATGGAGTTGCTTGGCTTCGTCGAGAAACCACTGCGCCTCGGCAAAGTCGCTGGTGGCCTCGTAGACGCGCACCGGCTCGCCGGGGCCGGCTTCGGTGCGCAGGTTCTTGCCGAGACGCCGCTGGTTCTTCGCGATCAGCTCGTTGGCCGCGTCGAGGATGTTGCCGAACGAGCGGTAGTTGCGCTCGAGCTTGATGACGTGGTCGACCTTGAACTCGCGCTCGAAGTCGGCCATGTTGCCGACCTGCGCGCCGCGGAAGGCGTAGATGCTCTGGTCGTCGTCGCCGACCGCGAAGATCGCCGAGGAGTTTGGAGGAGGTCCGGCAAACATCTTGAGCCACGCGTATTGCAGGCGGTTGGTATCTTGGAACTCGTCGACCAGCACGTGGCGAAAGCGCCGCTGGTAGTGTTCGCGCAGCGCAGCGTTGTCGCGCATCAGCTCGTAGGTGCGCAGCATCAGCTCGGCGAAGTCGACTACGCCTTCGCGCTGGCATTGCTCTTCATAGCCTTGGTACACCTGCACCATCGTGCGCGTCTGCTCGTCGCGGATCTCGACGTCCTTCGGCCGAAGCCCCTCTTCCTTGTTGCCGGCGATGAACCAGGTCACCTGCTTCGGCACGAAGCGCTCTTCGTCGAGATTCATCGCCTTGATGACGCGCTTGACCGCCGACAGCTGATCCGCCGAGTCGAGAATCTGAAAGCCCTGCGGCAAGGCCGCGAGCTTCCAGTGCGCGCGCAGGAAGCGATTGCACAAGCCATGGAAAGTGCCGACCCACATGCCGCGCACCGGCAGCGGCAGCATCGCCGACAAGCGCGTCAGCATTTCCTTCGCCGCCTTGTTGGTGAAGGTCACCGCGAGCACGCCGCCCGGCGAGACCTGGCCGGTGTGAATGAGCCAAGCGATGCGCGTCGTCAGCACCCGCGTCTTGCCCGATCCGGCGCCGGCCAGAATCAGCGCCGGGCGCGCCGGCAAGGTCACCGCGGCGAGCTGTTCGGGGTTGAGATTGGCAAGCAGTGCAGGAGCGGCGGCAGAAGCGTTGTAAGGCGCGTCGTCAGAATGCAGACTCATCATGCTTGCATTCTAGGAGTCGCCTTGGGTTCAGCCTCGTTCATCGCCGGTGTCATGGCTTTCACGTTCGCGCTCAGCGCTGTCGCCGCAACCAATTGCAAACCGCCCGCGCCGACCGTGCTGGTCGAGCGCTTCACGCCGGCCGATTGCGAGTCGTGCTGGCAGACCGCGACGGCACAAGACCCGAAGGATCCGCGGCGCGAGCGTGTGCTGTTGCTCGACTGGATCGTTCCGGCTGCCGACGACGCGCCGCTTGCTGCGGCGGCGATGCCGGAAGCGACTGCGCGCGCGGGCACATCGACTGCACGCGCCACGAAGGTCCGCCGTGTGACGTTGACGCAGGCCCGTGCGCCGCAGCTGCGCATCGCCGATGGCCCGGCGTGGAACGGCTACATCGGCATTCAGCTCAGCGTGCGCAAGCGCGGACCGTTGCCGGCCGATGCGGTGGCCTATGCCGCGCTCGTCGAGCGCGTGCCCGCCGGTAGCGAAGGCACCCCCGTCGCGCGTCAATTGGTGCGCGCGCTCGTCGGACCCTTGTCGCTCGACGAGCTTGCGTCGCAGCCCTCGGTGCTGCACCTGCGTGCGCTGCGCTTGCCCGAGGCCAGCCGCGCCGACCGGCTCGCCAGCGTCGGCTGGGTCGAAACGGCAGCCGGCCGCGTGATCGCCGCGACCCAGTCGACCCTCGGCGCTTGCGCAGCCGACAAGCGCTGACCACGCACGGCCGCAGCCAGCGCCACGCGTAGAATTTTCGGCCTCACCATGGAAATCTTCGACT